>JBBSGY010000243.1:0-4939 GCA_038253645.1 Acidimicrobiales bacterium | reverse complement strand
CAAGCGGCCAAAGCACGGGCTCGTGGTTACCGAAACAAGCGCTACATGATCACGATTGTGTATCTCATCGCCGGAAAGCTGCCGCTTCCGACATTGTCACGACCACTCTCCGCTACCCACACGATCTAGCGAAGAGCCACGTTTTTACGGCGACAGCGTCTGCGGATGTTACGACATCGACAAACGGTTACAGCGGCTACGTCACCAAGGTGTACGAGACTGCGCCTCTTGGCTCAGGAGGGCAGAGCATTGCAGATTATGCGGCCCCGGCGTCTGCGCCGACATCGTGGTCAGGCACCGGCTTCGGCTACACCGTGACCGGCACCTATGCGGCTTCGGGATTCGCAGGAGGCAAATATGCGCACTTCGGTACCGTTGGCAGCCCGGACACGATTGCGAGTCATTCCGGGCCGGTCTCCGCAAGCCCGCTCAGCGAGATGGTTACGGTCGCGTTCAAAGTTGTCGTGCCCTCGAACCAGGTGGCACACCAATACACCGCAACGATCGTATTCAGCGCGACAGCGATTTACTGAGCCGGGCGCATGCCGACGATCGAAAAGGCAACACATGGAATCGACCGAGGGTGATCTCCGCACAAATTTGCTTGCCCGATCCACTACTTCGTGCAAGTAGACGATGTTTGCTGAGCAGTCGTCGTGACCTGAACCGTTTGCATCAGATTATTCGATCCGCGCGCAGCATCCCACGTGCCTGTATTGGCTAACCGAATCGCGTAGGCGGCGTTGACGGTGCCGGACTTATCACCAAGCTGAGTTTGTTGCGCCAGCGATGTCGACGGATCTGGCAGGTTGAGGTAGACGTTGTACGTTCCGGCCTGGGTAGGCGCGCAAACTTGAGAAGACGCAGTAACTGTCTGGCCCGGTTGCCACGTTCGGGGATCCGCCGCCAGCGTGGTCACATATCGGTTAGTCGCATTTTCGAATACGAGCTGCACCGGACGGTTTCGGAACGGGGCCGCGTAGCCGTCATTGGTCACGTTCAATGAAACCGCAACGGCCTCGCCCGGCCGCGCGGCGGTTTGCACTTCGCTTTTCGTAAGGCGCAGTCGATACCCCAACGATTTCTTGGCTTGGGTGAGGCCGTCAGGGCCCCAGGAGTTCAACACGTTGGTATCGAAATCGGCGTTGAGGAACGACCAATGGTATTTCGCCATGTCGGCGCTGGCTGACGGCCATTGGGAGCGAGGTGCATTCACTCCGCACGATTCGCCGCCCATTGGGACCGTCAGGGTTTGATTTGCCAACCACTGCTGATCGATCGAGATGGGATTGCTTGTAAAGGTGCCGTAGTCGTCTGGGCTGGCGAGGAAGCAGTCGTCATGGATACCGACGCGGTTGGCGCGGGCGTCATTCGCCAGAGCTCCGCTGAATACGATCTGCTTGATGCTCGGGTAGCGAACCTGCACCAAGATGTTGGCGTTCGTCGAATCCAACAACGTTGTCAGCACGTTTCGCCGCGCTGCCCAGTCGCTGTCGTTCAGGTTGCCCGGCTGCGACGGATCATGAGCGAACGAGTCGGTGTAGTACCACTCTCCCCACAAACCAATGAAGCCGGCTTGCAAAACCGAGATCACATCAGCGTTCTGATTCAGGACGGGAGCGAGCTGACGAATCTGATTGACGACTCGCGACTGGGATGCGTCGCCATAAGGTGCGTTATATGGCCAAGAACCGCCCTTGACGTAAGCAAATCGCACGATCAGCTTGACGCCGCTCGAGCGGGCCACGGCAAAGTCGTTCGACACTTGTGTCAAATAGCCGGAGTCGATCGTGTCTTGATCGCGGTACTTCTCGATGTAGAAATACCGGAACACCTCGGTTACGCCTTCTTGGGTGCGCCACCGGGTCAACTGCGCAGGGTCGAGGGGCGTGTATCCGGAGCCGTCAGCGTAGATATTCGTCTCGCTGTAGTGGTAAAAGCCGCGATCGGGATTCGCGATCACGTCAGAAGAAGCGTCATAAGAGCGGGTGGTCAAAGCCACAGGTGTGACTGGCGTCGTGCTGCTGCTGCTTCCGCCGGCGGCAGTCGCCGTAGGTTGCGCCGTCGTCGACGTCGGAGCAGTCGCCGTCGCAGTAGCAGTTGCAGTAGAGGGAGCTGTACCGACCACCTCCAGCGCCTTGACGGTCGGGGAATTTGCGCCCGTTGCGTTGGTCAAGTGGATCTGCACGACACCGCTGCTCTGGACGTCGTAAGCCCGACCAAGTGCCTTGTTGGCACCGACGTAGGAATACACGTCGAGGTTTCGGTCCACTACGTGGCCGTTGATGGTGACGTTCATCACGCGTCCACCGACCTTCTGTGCGGGACCGAAATTCTCAGAGAAGAACAACCTCACAACAGCCGGACCTGTTGGCATTGGCACGACGTACCCGAGATCGTCACCATTCTGCCACTGGTACCGCTCGGTCTTGAAGAGCTCTTCCGGCGTGCCGGGGGCGACGGACGGGTCTGACATGTCAATGCCTTGAGCGAAACTCGTCACCTGCTGAGGTGATGCCGAGCGCAAATAGGCTGAGGGTGACTGCGCTGTGTCGGCGGACCAACCAGTGACTCCGCTGCCCCCGGCATCGACGCGGATCACACTGGATTGCGGTGTCGAAGCGGACGACCCCGCAAAGGCCGATTGCGCTGCAGCGCCGATGACCAGGGAACAGGCCAAGGCGATTGCAACAAAAACTCGCCGACGACCGTTCGTTTCGTATTTCAACTGATGCATTTCGACTCCCGACCAAGGTTCGGGGCGCGGTGGCGCCGACGGAACGCCTCCACAAAGAAGAGTATTATGATACCCCCTTCAACGCAAGATCCAATTCTGCTTAGTTTGTCGTGGAAGTGTGTGTAGATATCGCCCGGCGACAGCCTGGCAGGTCCCTGAAACTGTTTAACGTTGTGACGAGTCTTGACCGCGTGACGAGTCTTCATGCTGGGGTTTGATGCGAGCGTCGGCTATGTAGTCGTCAGTGCCTGCTTCGATGGTTTTCAGAGAGCGCGCTTCATCTCGATGGGCGCAGGAATTTGATCGGCTTCGAAGCAGGCCAAGGCTCATCATGACTTGAGACTTGAGACAGCAACTCGTCGAAGCAAAGTCGTCAAACACTGCAACTAATCGGTCATGTGAATTTGTCGTCACCCCGAGATGTCCGCTGAATTGGGCTTTTCATCTTTAAAAATGCGGCAATCTACGCTGCCTTCTCGACGTACATATGACGAAATTGAGTCGATGACACGCGGCCTTCGCACAATCGAGCGCAAGCAGCGAATGCCGTCGCTATGTTTCCACCCGAATTGGTTTTGATTGATGCAGCGGCGGGACGTTCCGACCCAGGGGGAGATTTCGGGTGTTCAAAGATTTTCGCCTTACACAATGCGGTAGAGGTCTAAAACGCCTCACTGCACTCACGACAGCTCTGCTTATCGCCGCAATGATGTTGGCCATCGTGTTCGCCGAGCCCGCAAGTGCCGCACCTGCATATGTACAATCCAACGGGACGACGTCGAACGAGCTTGTCAAGAACTTTGTGTAAGAGGCGGGATTCTTTTCAGATAGCGAGTCGTCCTGGAAACGCAACGGTGAACACGTTGAGCGCGCGTTGCCACTCTTTGGTTCCGGTGCCACATGCACCGGTGCGTTTGTTGCCGATGTTGCGGATGGCCATGTAGAGGATCTTCAACACGGCATCGTCGGTCGGGAAGTGTCCTTTCGTCTTGGTGATCTTGCGCAGCTGGTAGTTGAGGCTCTCGATGGCGTTGGTCGTGTAGATCACCTTGCGAATCTCGGCATCGAAGGCAAGGAAGGGGACGAAGCGTTCCCAGTTGCGCCGCCACAGATCGACCACAGCAGGGTACTTGTCGCCCCACTCGATCTCGAAGTTGTCGAGCGCGTCGGCGGCGGCATCGATCGACGGCGCCGCGTAGATGGGCTTCAGCGCTGCGCAGACCAACTTGCGGTCCTTCCACGAGACGTACTTGACGGCGTTGCGGATGAGGTGGACGACACAGGTTTGCACCGTTGCCTGCGGCCAGACCGCCTCGATGGCATCAGGGAAGCCGGTGAGCCCGTCACAGCAGACGATGAGGACGTCAGTGACCCCTCGGTTCTTCAGTTCGGTGAGCACACCGAGCCAGAACTTGGCGCCTTCATTTTTCTCGATCCACATGCCCAGCACGTGTTTTCGTCCTTCGACGTCGACGCCCATGGCGATGTGGACGGCCTTGTTGACCACGGTGTGGCTCTCGCGCACCTTGACCACGATGGCATCGAGGTAGAGCAGTGGATACACCGGATCAAGGACCCGGTCCTGCCAGGCCCGCAGTTCCGGCAGGACCGCGTCGGTGATGTCGGAGACGAGATCCGGGCTGATGTCGACGCCGTAGACCTGGAGGATGTGATCCTGCACATCCCGGGTGCTCATGCCCTTGGCGACCAGTCCGCAGACGAGCTCGTTGAACCGTTCCATGCGCCGTTGGCCCTTGGGTACCAGCTTCGGCTCGAAGCTGCCGTTGCGGTCGCGAGGGACGTCGAGATCGATTCCGCCGGCGTCGGTGAGCACCTTCTTCGGCGACGTGCCGTTGCGTGAGTTTCCTGAACCGCGTCCGGCGGGATCGCCGCGTTCGTAGCCGAGGTGGTCGGTGCGCTCGACGTCGAGCGCGCGTTCCATGATCCTCTTCGTCAGCTCCGTGAGGACGCCATCCAGGACTCCTGACACGGTGATCAAGAAACCCTTATAAATCAACGTAATTGACTCGCGTTCCGGCTTTATACGTGCAAGAATGCTTGCGTGACGATTGGCGCGGTTCTGGAGCGTGCTGGACTCGGATCTGTGCGCAAAGAACAGCCGCTACCACTACGCCCAGCCGGATCTATCACCATTAGCAATGGAGTAGACCTCGTCGAAAACGATGAGGGCGGCGTCGTGTT
>JBBSGY010000242.1:0-4941 GCA_038253645.1 Acidimicrobiales bacterium | reverse complement strand
GAGCCGAGCCTCTATCACGTGCCGCTGCTGAAGTTCTCCTAAGGGCTCGCGAGACGCCGCTTTATAAGCCGTTTGAACGGTTATTTCGCGGAGTTTTGCGCTTTGGAAGTCTTTGACCGCTTCTTTGCGGGACGAATGTCGACAACCTTTTTGTCTGCACGCGCGATTGCGTCGTCGACCGCTTTCTGGTCGTCCGGCGAAGCGGTCTTGCCTGACAGTTTGAAGTTGTCTTCCCAATGCGCGATCTCTTCAGGTGTGCGGACGTCGCCAACAGGCTCTGGCGCCTCGGGCGTGCGCAGCACGTAGAGGTTCCAATATTTTGTGAGACCGAAACGCGCAAGCTCCGGATGAATGCCGAGCTCGGTAGCGCCGCAGCGGATGAATCCGGCTGCTTCGAACTGCTTCGTCCACCACGAGAACGACGCAAGCGTCAAATGGCCTTCAATTGGTTCGCCGCGCGCGTCGCGGTAAATATCGTCGTGCGGAATGGGCCCTTCATAATCAGGGCCTTTTGCGTAATACTCCTCGGTTTTGTCATCGCGCGTCTTGACCTCGAGCCAACCACCGGGACCGTGTTCGTTCGGACCGAACGACGGGATTGTGCACACCACGTATTTGCTCGTGACACGTCGCAACTCTTTGAGAACCGGCGCAATCATCTCGGGCAACATGTGCTCGAGGGTCTCGAGACACGTGAGCAATTCGAATTGACCGTCTACGTATGGCAGGCCGGCCATCAAATCGCCCCACTCGAGCTTGCCTTGCGCGCCGAGCGCAGGACGCTCGATGGCGTAGTGGCTGATGTCGGTTCCCCGGGCATCGAGGCCGAGTTCGCTCAGGGCTTCAACAACGAAGCCGGTGGCGCACCCTACGTCGAGCGTCTTGCGCACCGGGAAATGGCGCCACACCATGTAGGCGGCAGCGTTGGCGTTCGACGTATCGCGGTCGTAACGCTCGTAGCCGGATAGCCCCATACGGTCCATCGAGTCACGATCAGCTCCGAAATACTCCGATCCGTAAATGCCTGACTCGAGTGGATCGTTGAGGGCTCGGCTTAACTC
This sequence comes from Acidimicrobiales bacterium, assembly GCA_038253645.1. GTDB lineage: Bacteria > Actinomycetota > Acidimicrobiia > Acidimicrobiales > JBBSGY01 > JBBSGY01. The sequence goes on along the minus strand of JBBSGY010000242.1, from coordinate 3,880 downwards.
ACCGACGACGCGTTGGGTGGCTCTCCGAATTTTCGGCTGACGCACCGCACGGTCGAGCATTCGGCGGCTGCGATAGACAGCCTCGCGTTTAGCCCTGGCGACATTCATCCGATCGAGACTACTGGCGGTGGCCACCCGCCCGAACGCACCCGATAAGAGGGTGTCGTGACCACAAGCCGTAGTTATCCACCCATTCACAGAGAATTTCTGTCAGATTGCTCGAGTCGCGTCCGATCAAATATGGCAATCCAATTACGACTGAAGGCCAGGTGGCGGGCCGGGCCGGTTCGTGAGCACCACACCGTGGAGGCATCCAGCAGCGTGAAGTCCAAATTTCGTTTCCTGATGCGGGCAGTTCTCGTCGCCGGCATCATTGCAACATCGCAGTTCGCTCCTCAGCGCCTCGCCTGGAGTGCCCCCGAAACTCGCTCCCATACAACTCCGATTATGAGCGGACAGATCATCGAGTCGCCCTGGCCGGCAACACATGCAGCCGTTTCGTGGGACGGTGACGAAACTGCAACCTTGCGTATTCGGAGCGCGAAGGTCGACGCGGTTTGGAGCGACTGGAAGCTCGTCGATATCGATCATGACGCCACCGAACGCAACGCGGGTTTTCTACTGCTGGATGACGCGGTGAAGGTGCAAGTCGAGGTCGTCAGTGGCAACGCGCACAACGTCGCGGTGCAACTCATCGACTCGGTGCACGGACCGCGCAAATTAGAAGTCGTCAAAGACGAACCAAAGGCGGGTGCAATCAACGGCTTTACACCGTCGCCCAACGTTGTCTCTCGCGCGCAATGGGGTGCTGACGAAAGCCTGCGCAAGGGGACTCCTGAGTTCGCGCCGGTCAACCGTTTCATCATTCATCACACCGACACGGGTAACAATGACCCGAATCCGGCGGCGACAGTTCGCGCGATTCTCGCGTTCCACACGCAAGGCAACGGGTGGAACGACATCGGTTACAACTTTCTTGTCGACCAGCAGGGCAAGATCTATGAAGGTCGCTACGCTGGTGGACCTGTTGCTGCCGAAAACGCGAAAGGTCTGGGCGTGATCGGTGCGCACGCGCTCAACAACAACGTCGGCACATTTGGTATCTCGATGCTCGGTACCTTTACGGATGCATCACCGACTGACGCGCAACTTGCGGCGGTCGAACAGTTGATTGCGTGGAAGGCAGACAAGCACGACATCGACCTCGGTGACGCGAACAACATTGTTGGTCACCGCGACGTAAACCAAACGAGCTGCCCGGGCGATCTCGGCGAAGCCAAGCTGGGCCAGATCCGCCAAGACGCAAACGCGATCAAGACGCTTTCATACCCTCCCGGCAATACCTCCGGCTACTGGGTCGCTGCAACCGACGGCCGGGTCGCGAACTACGGTTCCGCAGCCAATTACGGGTCGATGGCAGGTCGCCCGCTCAACTCACCGATAGCGTCGATGACGCGCACGCCGAGCGGTCACGGTTACTGGCTCATGGGTGCGGACGGCGGAATCTTCAGTTTCGGTGACGCACGCTTTTTCGGATCGATGGGCGGTCGCGCACTCAATCAGCCGATCGTAGGTCTCGCCCCGACGCCGAGCGGCAACGGCTATTGGCTGGTCGGCAGCGATGGCGGAACTTTTGCCTTCGGTGACGCGAAGTTCTACGGATCAACCGGTGGCCGGCACCTGAATCAACCCGTCGTCGGAATGTCGGCGACACCGAGCGGTCATGGATACTGGCTGGTTGCGTCAGACGGTGGAATCTTCGCCTACGGCGATGCCGGTTTCTACGGTTCGACGGGCAGCATAAAACTCAATCAGCCGGTCGTGACGATTGCATCTTCCGCTGACGGTCACGGCTACTGGCTCATGGCACGCGACGGTGGCGTGTTCTCGTTCAATACACGCTTCATGGGCAGCATTCCGATGTTGCGCACGCCCTACGGCGGTACAGCTCAGGCCGTCGCAACTACGACCGGCCTTGGCTACTACATGCTGGCCGCCGATGGCGGTATCTACTCGTTCGGCGACGCACGCTTTTGGGGCGCACCGACCGGAACGATGACCGCCGCAGGTATCGCGCTGGTTCCCTGATGCCTCTCCCGCCCCCGACCATTGTCCCCTCAGCCAGACAGAGTCGGCCTGAGGGGACAATGGTCGTGGGGAGAGTGGCCATCAAGCACGCGTGGCGCGAGTCGGGCAAGATAAGGGGTGTTTCAGGGGGAGTGCAAATGTTTAAGAAGTTCTTGGTTTCGGTTTCGATTGGTGCACTGGCGGTTGCGCTTCTACAGCTAGCAGATGTGCAGCCGGCGGCGGCGTATCCCACTTCGAACGTGACGCTCACCGGGCACGGATTCGGCCACGGTCGTGGACTCGGGCAATACGGGGCACTCGGTTACGCAATCGACGACAGTTGGTCGTACACGCAAATCCTCGACCGTTACTACGGTGGAACCAGCTTTGGCGCTCCGTCGGGCGATCCCACGATCGGCGTTCGCATTACAGGGGCCGATGCCATCGACATGATCCTTACCGCCGGCGTGGATTTCACCGTTGGAGGTCAGGCGTTCAGCGCCGGTCAGGCTGCGCGCGTGCGCAAGCTGGGTAGCAACAACTTCGCCATCGACCGTTCGGCAGACTGCGGTGGCGGTGGCGGTTGGAATCAGATCTCGACGACGTCGGGTGGAGTGACGGCGATTTCTTCAGCGCCCGGCAATCCGTTGGCGAATGTTCTGCAACTTTGTATGCCGAGCGGGACGCGCGGTTATCGCGGTGTACTACAGGCGATCGACGATTCGGGAACAGCGCGCGTCGTCAACAGCCTTCACGTGCAGGAGTATTTGCGAGGTGTAATTCCTCGGGAGTCTCCGGCGTCGTGGGCAGACCTCGGCGGTGGCAAGGGGGCGCAGGCGTTGCGCGCACAGACTGTCGCTGCACGTTCATATGTTTTGTCCGCAGCCTCTTATTCGTATGCAACCACATGTGACACAACCGCGTGTCAGGTATACGGCGGCGCGTATTTGAATGGTGCATATATCGAAGACACGCGCTCTGACGCGGCAATCGGTGCAACAGACGGTCAAGTACGTCGTAATGGCGCGGGCGCGGTGCAACGTACTGAGTTCTCGTCTTCAACCGGCGGCTACACCGCAGGCGGAACGTTTCCCGCGGTTGTCGATGACGGTGACGACACGGCGTCGAACCCGAATCACAACTGGACGGCATCGATTCCCGTGGCTTCGGTCGAAGCCGCGTATCCCTCAGTCGGCTCACTCATCTCTGTTGACGTCCAGTCGCGCAACAGCCTCGGTGATCTCGGTGGACGCGTAACCGCCATGACTGTCACCGGTTCCAGTGGAACAGCGAGTATCACGGGTGCGGACTTCCGCGCGAAGCTCGGGTTGAAGTCGGACTGGTTTCAAGTCACTGGTACGCCCTCGGGTGGGACCAATGGTTACTGGCTGATCGGAAACGACGGCGGTGTGTTCTCGTTCGGCCTCGCGCAGTTCTACGGCTCGATGGGCGGGCGCCCGCTCAACAAGCCGATTATCAATCTTGCGCCGGCGCCCGGATCGCAGGGCTACTGGCTTGTCGCGAGTGACGGTGGAATTTTCACATACGGCACATCGCGGTTCTACGGTTCGATGGGCGGGCGACCGCTCAACAAGCCGATTGTCGGCATGGCGCCCACTCCTACAGGTCAGGGCTACTGGCTTGTCGCGAGTGACGGTGGAATCTTTGCTTACGGAGACGCGCAGTTCTATGGGTCGATGGGCGGGCGACCGCTCAACAAGCCGATTGTCGGCATGGCGCCCACTCCTACAGGTCAGGGCTACTGGCTTGTCGCGAGTGACGGTGGAATCTTTGCTTACGGAGACGCGCAGTT
>JBBSGY010000241.1:0-4955 GCA_038253645.1 Acidimicrobiales bacterium | reverse complement strand
GTCGAACTGCTGAAGACTGCGGTGCGCATTGCGGATGATCTTGGTGCTGAAGCTGTTTCGTTCTGGGCCGGTCGCAAACCTGATGACATCGATGACCAAACTGCGTGGAGCCGGCTTATTGCCGGATGTGAACAGGTGCTTGAACTCGCTGTTGAGCGAGATGTGACACTTGCTTTCGAACCTGAGCCCGGGATGCTCGTCGAAACGATCAGTGATTGGGAGCGACTCGCGTCACATTTACCTGACCCGCATTTCCGCACCACTCTCGACATCGGCCATTGTCTTGTGGCTGAAACAGATTCAATTGAGCGTTGCGTAAGGCGCGTAAGTGGCAGCCTCGCCAACGTGCAGATCGAAGACATGAACCGAGGCGTGCACGAACATCTCAATTTCGGCGACGGAGAGGTCGATTTTCAGTCGGCATTGGGTGCTCTCGTTGCCATGGACTACAGGGGCCTTGTGTCGGTCGAGCTTTCGCGCCACAGTCACACCGCGCACACCGTTGTTCCGGGCGCGATCGAATTCCTACGATCGGTGGAAGCAGCATTGTGACGTGGCTCGACGATGCGACCGCGACTGTTAAGGCCGATCCGGCGAAGATTCGTACTTTGTTCGCGATGGCCGGCCGCAAAGTGGGCGACGGAGCGAACCATGCACGCTTACAACTGCTGCAAGCTCTTGGCGATCACCTCAACGACGAACTGGCAGACCTCTATCGCTTTGGCGACGCTAATGAACGGATAGCAATCTTGCTCGCGCTTCCAGAACTCGATTCCGGCGGTGTCGGAATGGTTATCGTGCGAGACGCCCTCCGCACAAACGACGTTCGGCTCGTGATGGCTGCGCTCAACCAGTATTCCTATGAACAGCTCGGCGCGTCGGAAATGGATCACGCAGTCATGAAGTGCGTGTTCATGGACGTTCCACTCGAATCGGTTCCGGGGCTCGTCGACCAAGCAAGGCAAAGCACGGCGACAATGCTGCGCGACTTCGCGCTCGAACGTACCGTTGCCGGGCGCGATGTGCAGCCTGCCGTCTGGACAATCATCAATCGCTTTGGCATCGATACCTCCGAAATCGAAGCCACAAAGCGCAAGAAGAAGGGGAAGGGGAGCTAATGCGAATCTTCGAACCACATGCACACATGAGTTCTCGAACGACAGCTGACTACGCGACGATGCGCGATGCCGGCATCGAAGCACTCGTGGAGCCTGCATTCTGGCTCGGTCAACCTCGTTCGTCAGCCGGTTCGTTCATCGACTATTTCAACTCGCTCGTCGGTTGGGAGCCATACCGCGCGGCACAATTCAACATTGCGCACAACTGCACAATCGCGCTCAACCCAAAAGAAGCAAACGACCTCTCGTTTCGTGACGAGGTTCTCGAACTACTTCCACGCTACCTCGCGAAAGATCGCGTTGTCGGGGTCGGCGAAATCGGATATGACTCGATGACTCCCGAAGAAGACTTCGCCCTCGAAGCGCAGCTCGCGCTCGCTGTTGAATTCGAATTGCCCGCCCTTGTGCATACTCCACACCGCAACAAGCTCGAAGGAACAAAGCGCACGCTCGATGTTGTGCGTGAATCCGGCATCGCACCGCAACAAGTGCTCATCGACCACAACAACGAGCTCACCGCAAAGCTGGTGCTCGACAGCGGTTGTTGGGCAGGCTTCTCCATTTACCCGTTCACAAAGATGAACGAGGGGCGCATGGTTGGTGTGATGCAAGAGCATGGAACCGATCACGTGATCATCAACTCAGCGATCGACTGGGGCAAGAGTGATCCGCTGAAGGTCCCCAAGACTGCATACGCGATGGCCGGTGCCGGATTCGATGAAGAATCGATCGACAAAGTCGTCTGGCGGAACCCGGTCTCCTTCTTCGAACAGAGTGGAAGGCTTATGCTCGACCAGGGCGCGTCAATCCGCGAATCAAACGCCACCTACGATGGCAATTCAATCAACCGTGGAGAACCAGCATGACAAGATTTCGGCACAGCGACGGATCGATCGTGCATCTCGCCTATTGCACCAACGTCCACCCTGCTGAAGATCTCGACGGCGTCATGACGCAGTTGCGCAAGTTCTCCGGAGGGGTGCGCGAAACCCTCGGCTGGAGCACCCTTGGCGTCGGCTTATGGCTCCCTGCGCCGCTCGCGAAGCTGCTCGCAAAAGATGAAGGTCGACTGAAACTTCTTATCGATTGCCTGAACGAGAACGGGCTCGAAGTCGTAACTCTCAACGGCTTTCCCTATCAAGCGTTTCAAGCAGAAGTTGTAAAGCTCGAGGTTTTCAAGCCCGACTGGACCAAAAAAGAGCGGCTCGAGTACACGATCGATCTGGCAACTGTTCTGCATAAGTTGCTGCCCAGTGACGCAGCATCGGGAAGCATCTCGACCCTCCCGCTCGGTTGGCGAACGCGCGACATGGCGCTTGCGCCGGCGAAGCTGCTCATACTCGCGAAACGTCTTGACGAGCTTGCCGATGAGTTCGGCAGGCCGGTTCGCCTTGCAATCGAGCCTGAGCCTGGATGTAGTGTCGAAACGGCTGACCGCGCAATTGATGTAATTGCAGAACTCGACACCGAGTGGATCGGCATGTGTCTCGACACCTGTCATCTTGCGGTTCAATTCGAAGACATCGATGCAACTCTCGCGAAAGCCCGCGAAGCAAGAGTGCCGATCGTGAAGTCGCAACTTTCGAGCGCGCTTCGTGTTCCGGATCCGGCTGACATTGAGTGGCTGTCGGAGTTCAACGAGCCGCGGTTCCTGCACCAAGCACGCCAAATACAAGACGGCAGGGTCGCGAGTGTCGACGACCTGAGGCCGAGCACACGCGAAATACTTTCGGGCGACTCCGAATGGCGCATTCACTACCACGTGCCGGTCGATCACGACGATGGGCGCACAACGCAGCCCGAGCTCAAGACTGCGATCCGCAGCCTCGTCGGCGGCGATGTCGCACAAACCACGCATCTCGAAGTCGAGACATACACGTGGTCGGTATTGCCCGAGAACAGAAGGCCGAAGAATGACGCCGATCTCATCGCAGGTCTTGCCAGCGAAATGAACTGGACAGCAAGTCAGTTGGAAGAAGCAGGTCTCGAAAGGATCGTTTAATGGGCGATCCGTTGCTCGTGATCAACATTGTTGGTCTCACACCCAAACTTCTCGCGCACATGCCACGCGTTTCCAGGCTCGGCGCCGACGGTTTTTCGGCCGAGCTCAACACAGTGTTGCCTGCCGTCACTTGTTCGGCACAGGCAACTTTCCTTACCGGAAAGTTGCCACGCGATCACGGCATAGTCGGCAATGGTTGGTACTTTCGTGATCTAGGTGACGTGTACTTATGGCGTCAACATAACCGGTTGATCCAGTCCGAAAAGATTTGGGAAACCGCGCGCGCGACAAACGCCGACTTCACAACGGCGAATGTGTGTTGGTGGTACGCGATGGGCGCGACGACCGATTACACGGTCACTCCCCGTCCGATCTACTACGCCGACGGCAAGAAGGCGCCGGATTGCTACACCCGTCCTGTCGAATTGCATGACGAGCTGACGTCGACACTCGGCGAGTTCCCCCTGTTTACCTATTGGGGACCCACCGCAGGTATCAAGTCATCAGCGTGGATCGCAGCAGCAACGCGTCAGATCATTTCGGCTAAGCGGCCCGATTTGATGCTCTGTTACCTTCCGCACCTCGACTACGACCTGCAGCGCTTCGGCCCCGATTCCGCAGAAGCACTCGCGGCGGCACAGGAGATCGACGGCGTCGCGGGCGAACTCATCACATTCGCTCGCACCCGAAACATGCGCGTCGTCGTGTTGTCGGAATACGGCATCGAGAATGCAAACAACCCTGTTGACATCAACCGCATGTTGCGCCGCGAGCGTTTGCTCGAGGTCTATACGCAAGACGGCATGGAATATCTCGACCCGTGGACTTCAAAAGCATTTGCGGTGGCCGACCATCAAATCGCCCATGTTTACGTGCAAGATCCGGCGTTGACCGGCCGTGTGTCGGAGTTGCTGAACGCGCTTCACGGAGTCGACTTTGTGTTGGATGAAGCCGGCAAGCGCGACGCCGCGCTTGATCACGCGCGTTCTGGCGAACTGGTTGCGGTCGCAAAGCCAGGCAGCTGGTTTACGTACTACTACTGGCTCGACGATGCCCGAGCTCCGGATTTTGCGAAGTCGGTGGAGATTCACCGGAAACCGGGTTATGACCCCGCAGAGCTGTTTATGGACCCCGATGACAAGCTTGTGAAGGCAAAGGCCGGCTTCACACTGGCGAAGAAGAAGCTCGGGTTCCGCTACAACATGTCCGTGGTTCCGCTCGATCCGAGCATTGTGCGCGGCACACACGGCCGTATGCCTTCGAGTGCAGAGTGCGGCCCGGTGTTCATGAGCAACGACAACTCGATTGCTTCTGCACGGATCGAAGCAACCGACGTAAAAAGTCTCCTGCTTACGCTTGCCAATTCATAAGACTCACTTAGTGGGGTAATCGATTCTGTAGACCACTCGATTGCCGACCTCACTGCACGGAACCTTTTCCGAGCCGAAGTCACCGGTCGTGAATGAGTCGAGCGAAGTGAGCGTGCACATAGGACCCGTTGCGCTGTGCTTGACGATAACGGTGGTCTCACCTTTTGACGGAGCAAAAAAAACAACGATTGCTGTGGCAATCAGGAGCATTGCAAGTAGACCAATGCGACGCTTGTTCTTGTTTTCGTGCGTCACGGTAGTAGTGGTTTCTGGATCTGATGACATTCATCCAGGGTGGCGAACTTTTGCCCGCAGTCATATGGCCTCGACTTTCGCCATTTATGAGGCTGCACGCTCGTCCGCGAGCTGCATGATCTGAATTTCTTGAGCACTGTGCCCTGAACTGCGAGTCGGTCGAAAATCCGATGCCGTGAGAACTCGTCGTGCGCTGTCGAGCATGTCGGC
>JBBSGY010000240.1:0-4963 GCA_038253645.1 Acidimicrobiales bacterium | reverse complement strand
GGTCGTACACAAATTCAACCAATTTCGCGAACGGACAAATCGCCCACGCGCTGGTCAGAGTGCGTGAATATTTCTCGGAAATCGAAGATTCAGACGGATGAAGGCCCGAGTTGGATCAGTTTTCGGAAACTACCGCTAGCCGACGGAAACGCCAATGTCCTACTTGTTCCTGGGGCGTATCCCGAGATTCGTAGGTTTATCTTCGATTTCATCGCTGTCGACACATTCATCGACGAGATTCCGAGCATTGTCCTCGTGGGGTGGAACCAATTCCCCCGCGGCGAGACGCTGCGGATGTACCACCATGCGGCATTGATGGCGGTGGTAGATGAAATTGCGTCCGGGTCGCGCAACGTCTTGCTCCGAGTCGAAACTTCCTCAAACAGCGAAGCCTGTGAGCGCCTGCTGCTCGACCGCAGTGCTTGGGCACTGACCAACGAAATCGCTGCGAGGGCATACGGAGTGCCCATATTGGAGACGTTGCACCCCTATCGGCGAATGCCCTTCACGATATTCGGCGATGACCCAAAAGCCGGTGGCAGTTCGAAGTCTCTCATTGACGTTCGCCGCAGCCGAAAACCAAATGTCGTTGATGGTGGATCGGCAGTCCACGCGAGTTGAGCACTAAGGGCCCGCCCTAACGAAGCAAAGAGAACGAACGTGTTATTGCTCGCACTCGGTCATCGGGACCGCTTATCCCGACGCCGACAAGCTCCTCTGCGTTACCTGAGACGACGGCATCAACATATTCGGTGAAGCGGTTGTGCAGGCGCTGACCAAATGCGGAGAATGCAACCGCATTGAGCTCACTTTCTTCAGCAGTTCTAGCAACCAGATTTCGGAGCTGGCCCGCGCCGGCGCTTAAAACGATTGTGCTGTGTCGTATTCCCGCGTGAGACACACCAGACGGATCTTTCAAGGTCTCTGAAGCGAATAGGTCACCATCCTGCATCGCAAGCTGGCCCATAATGATCGCAGCAACGTTTGCACTTTCGCCGGCACCGAGTGATTTAGCGAGTAACAAGGCGATTCGTTTCTCGTTTACTTGCATAGTGCGCCTTCTCTCTTACGGGCGTATCCATGACGCGCCGTTGACATCGACAATGCATCCTGACATCGCGTACGGCGCGTCGATCGCTAAGAACGCAATTGCCGTTGCTATCTCTTCAGGCTTGGCAATGCGGCCCATCGGGCTTTGTTGTTCAACCTGTACGCGAAGGTCACCTTCGAGAAACGGCGCTGCCATGTCGGTGTCCACGAAACCGGGAGCGACAGTTCCCACGAAAATGTTCTTGCCGGCGACCGCGATGGCCAATGACTGCGCCATTGCTTTCACGCCGGCCTTCGCTGCCACGTAACCGAGGTATTCCGGATCTCCTCGATAAGCGCCGCGTGATCCGACATTCACGATGCGGCCGCCGCCATTTGCCGCCATGTGCTGCACTGCACAAAAGCTGGCATTTGCAGTGCCCAGCAAATTGATGCCTATCGCTGTGCTCCACGTTTCTTGCCATTCGTCATATGTAGCGGTCAGAACATTGTCGAATTCAAAAGCTCCGGCATTGTTGATCAAGATGTCAAGACGCCCGCATTGTTCGATGACTTGCTCTACGGCATTGCGGATTGCGGTTGGATCGGACACATCCGCCTGAATCACGAGATGGTCATCACCTTGCAACGAGTCACGAACCTCGGTTGCAACTTCAACACCTTTCAAGTAGTTAATTGCGACGCGCGCACCGGCGTTCGCAAGCGCCCTTGACGTCGCTCCGCCGATTCCACGAGAGCCACCGGTAACAAGTGCCACTTTTCGCTTCTTGTCCACTTTTCTCCTGTTCGTGCCTGAGTGGCAAAAGTACTATCGAATCCTTTTCTGCATTTCCAGATATGAGAGACCGTCGCTCGAAACCGGCTCGCCCACCACGTCATAGCCTTGTGACTCGTAAAAGTTCTTTGTGTACAGACCTGCGTCAACGAGAATCGTTTCGAAGCTTGTCTTTTGCATGAACTGCTCTTCGACGCTCGCGAGCAACTTCGCGGCGATGCCGCGACGCATGTACGGCGGATCGACATAGAGGTTGTAGACGTTTTGCCCCTTCCATCCCGCCAAGCCCACAAGTTCGCCGGAATGTCTCGCGACAAAGAGTTGACCATCGGAGATCATCTGCAACATACCTTCGGATTCATCACGTTCTAGCGAGGCTTCGACTTCGCGCTTCGTGTAGGCGCATGGTGCCTGATCGGAAAACGCCGCCGACCTGACTTCGAGACATCGAGATAGGTCACTTTGAGTACCGAACGAAATTTCGACCATGCGCCAGGGTACTTACGTTTCGCGTGCCCGCTCTTATCTGCCCGCGTCGAAACGATGGCGGCGTCGCGTCTACGGTCTGGACATGTCATTCACGCTTGACACACAAGACCGTGAGCTCACCGAGGCACTTGCTGCATTCTTCTCGAGTTGCTTCGTCACAGTGGAGTCAATGACGGCGGAAGAACTTCCATACGGCGTGATGAACCCGGTCACTCACGCATTGCACCGTATTCACGGTTCAGCGCTGGTTGACGGTGAGCCGCGCACATTCAGCATGATTCGCAAGACAATGGGGCTCGAGCCCACCGGCCGCCCGAATGTCTCGTTCGAGATGTCAAACGAGCCGCGCCATTGGAACTATTGGAAACGCGAACTGCTCATGTATCAATCGTCCCTCATTTCAGCAGCCACTGCGCCGCTAAAGACACCTTTTTGCTATGTAACATCTCAGCCAGACGATGAACACGCAGTCATCTGGCTAAAGGAGATTACGAGCCTGCCAGCCGAGCGGTGGACGATTGCACGTACCGGCATCGCTGCGCGTCACCTCGGGCAATGGCAAGCGCAGTACATCAACGCGCAATTGCCTTCCGAAGAGTGGTCGAGCCAACGTGTGCTTCGTGACTTGGTCTCAACTCGTCTACGAGCCGAGGTGAGGATCATCGATGACGAGAGCAAATGGCGAGTGCCGTTAGTGCAGCGACTGTTCGATCCGTCACTGCGCTCGCGTGTTGTCGATCTGTGGAACTCACGCGAGGTTTTGTTGAAGGGACTTGACGGCCTTCCCCAAGCACTCACGCACCACGATTTTCGCATTCCCAATTTGTTCGACGGAACCGACGAGAACGAAACCGTGGTCATCGATTGGCAATTCGCCGGTGAAGGTGCGGTCGGCCAAGACCTCGCTAGTTTGATCATCGATTCACTCTTCACGAGCTACATAGTTCCGAACGACTTGATTCCGCTCGAAACGATTGCGTTTGAGCAATACGTCGCAGGACTCCGGCTCAGCGGATGGGACGGCGACCAAGAAGAGGTCTGGATGGCCTACGCGGCGACATCAGCTTTGCGCTTTGCGCTGGCCAGCGGATGGCTCATCCTGCTTGCGTCAAACGACGAGGCTTCCGCCGTGCAAGAGCGACGTTACGGCCGCGCAATCCCTGAATTGATGCAACACCGCCTTGTGGCCGTCGAGCGATCATTGGAGCTCGGCGCGCAAGCTGTCGCGTACTTTCGTTAGCGCTTGTAATTTCGAGACCCGGCGACAAGGGCTTCCGTCAGCTGCTTCCCTCCGACCGAGCTCAGAAAGCGGGCGTCGCCGAAGGCAAATACTCCGCCACCCGCGTTGACCATCCAGTAACCGTTTCGTGTCGACGTGGTGATGACGCCGATGATCGGTAAATCTGTCTTTCTCATTTCCGGCGCGCCATAGTACTGCGCGCCCGTGGGGACTACCTGGTCGTAGGCGAGAGCACTCTTTCGAGGGGGCATCACTTCTTTGAATTCCGAGCTTCTCTTCGACTCCGCGATTCGCCATGAATGCCGGGTCCCCGTTGCCGTGCCCGTGAAGGCCGATGGAACGATCGTCAGTTGATCGACCGAAAACCCATGCTCAGTACTCACCAACGGTTGACCGCACAGGGACACGAACTTGTAGCCCTGTTCTTTGATCCTCTTGAGAATTGTCGGCAGTGCTGCGATTGTCTCGCTTCGGTCACCACCACCATCGTGCATGAGGATGATCGAACCGGGTCGCAGTCCGAGAAGACCGTCTCTGACAATCGAATCGACCCCCGGTCGTTTCCAATCACTGGTATCTGCAGACCAAAGCACAGGAACCAAATTTCGCTTTGTGCTTTCGTCTACCACCGCCGGATTCGATGCGCCGTATGGCGGTCGAAGACAATTGACGGTGGAGCCGGTATTTGTCTGCAGCAGGGACGTCGTGCGATCCACTTCGTTCGACCAACTGCCGGCCGCGAGTCTGGTTAAGTCTGCATGGTTCCACGTGTGGTTCTGCACCGAACTCCCCGACCCAATGATCTGCCGGTCGAGCTCAGGACGTCTCTCCGCTTCCCTGCCGACTTGAAAGAATGTGGCCTTGGCATCGAACTGAGCGAGTATCGCAAGAACCTCCGGGGTGTAGGTGGGGTCTGGCCCATCATCGAAGGTGAGCGCGACCACGCGATCAGTCGGTGAGTAGCGAGAATTCGGTAATTCGCTGACGGAGCGAATGCCCGGGGGCGGCTGAGCAGATGCAATCTGACTGTTCGTAGTGATTACAGCAGCGATCAGCAGTGCGCAGGCTACGGACTTCAATAGGTGGGCTCCATGAGCCCGCCGAAAAAGAGCTTTCAAAAACAACTTCTAAACCCCGTTCGGACGATTCCCCCAAATCGCCCTATGACGAGGGTGGCGCATTACGTCGCCGATTGAATGACGATTGTGTGACAGCAAAATTACAAAAAGTCTTGCCAGCCACCACTTAGCGTGGTTATCTCTTCAAACGGGGTTGCCGCAGGTCCTGAGGCGTGCTTTCGACTGATCCCGAATCAGCAACATCTTTTTTGTTCGATTCGTTAATTGTCAAATACCCAGCTCAGGAGCTTTTTTGTGGCCTACAACAAGAATCTTGTTCGCATTGTCGCC
>JBBSGY010000239.1:0-4977 GCA_038253645.1 Acidimicrobiales bacterium | reverse complement strand
CGAGTAACCGGCGCAGATCACACTGTCAACAGCGTCAAATCAGGGTCGGCTGAAATATCAGGGTCAGATAGCAACAAAGGAGTAGCACTCTTCAGGTGAGCGAGTGGTCGTCGCTAGCGCAGCTCGCGCTCGATCTTGTGAGCAGCTCTCTGAACGGCTGTTGCATACAAGCGCGCCGGTGCTCGCGTCGTGCGCTCGATCGGACCTGACACCGAAACGGCCGCGATGACTGCACCGCTTGCATCGAGCACCCCGGCGCTTACCGACGCAACTCCCCGCTCACGTTCTTCCACACTCTCCGCCCAACCGTGTTCGAGCGCACGCGCATCCTCACGCAGAATCGCACCGGCAGAACCAACCGCTAGTGGAAGTGTTGCGCCCACTTCAACAATCGTACGCAGACCATGCAACGACTCGAGCCCGGCAACGCAGCGACGCACGTTTCCCTCACGTACATATAACTGCACACTTTCGCCAGACTCATCGCGCAGTTCATGCAATGCGTTTTCAGAAACATGAATAAGCCGGTAACGCAAAGACGGCACAGCGTGTGCCAACTCGTCCACCCGCGCGCCCAAGGTTCGGAGTTCTCCCTCGCGTGCTACGAGCCCGTGGTGCTCGAGTGCGGTGCACAATCTGTGCACAGTCGGCTTTGCGACGCCGGTCCGACGCGCAATGTCCGACAGCCCAACCGGGCCTTCCTCGAGCGCGGCAAGGATCGCCACCACCTTGTCAATCACGCCAACCGCGCCTACAGTGCGTTCCACAACGTAGACAAGCTAGTCCATACAGTGGACCGAGCGCCAGAGGAGTCCCGTGGGCAAGACACTTAGTGAGAAGGTTTGGGACCGCCATATCGTGCGATCTGCGGACAATGAGCCCGAACTCCTCTACATCGACCTGCACCTGGTGCACGAAGTCACCTCGCCGCAAGCGTTCGATGGCCTACGACTGGCGGGGCGCACGGTGCGTCGCCCCGACTTGACCGTTTCGACGATGGACCACAACACGCCGACGACACCCGGTCCGATCGTCGACCCCATATCGCGCAAGCAGATCGAGACGCTGCAAGCAAACTGCGCGGAGTTCGGAATCACGCTTTACCCCATGGGTCACCGAAACCAGGGGATTGTTCACGTCATCGGCCCGGAGCTCGGCCTCACGCAGCCCGGCATGACAATCGTCTGCGGTGACAGCCACACCTCTACTCACGGAGCGTTCGGCGCGCTCGCGTTCGGCATCGGAACCAGCGAAGTCGAACATGTTCTCGCGACACAGACGCTGCCGCAGGTTGCCCCGGGCACGATGTCGGTGACCGTAGACGGCGAACTTTCTGAAGGCGTCACTGCAAAAGACATCATCCTCGGCATCATCGGGCGCATCGGTACAGGTGGCGGTATCGGTCATGTAATCGAATATCGGGGCTCTGCAATCCGCAAACTTTCCATGGAAGGTCGCATGACCATCTGCAACATGTCGATCGAAGGCGGCGCACGCGCCGGTCTGATCGCACCCGACGACACGACGTTTGCATATCTCGAAGGTCGCCAACACGCTCCCACTGGTGCTGCATGGGAAGCAGCCCTTGAAGATTGGCGCTCTCTGCCTACGGATGCAGACGTGACCTTCGACCGGGAGGTGTTCATCGACGCAGCAACCTTGAAACCACACGTCAGCTGGGGCACAAACCCGTCGCAAGTCACCACGATCGATGCAACTGTTCCCGACCCGGAGTCGTTCACCCATCCTTCCGAGCGCGACGCAGCTCGTAGGGCGTTGCAGTACATGGGTCTGTCCGCCGGAACACCAATGCGCGACATCAAAGTTGACACTGTGTTCATCGGCAGCTGCACGAATGCCCGAATCGAAGACCTGCGCCTCGCTGCCCAAGTTGTGCAAGGCAAACGGGTTGCCAACGGCATGCGCGCAATGATCGTGCCTGGCTCAGGAGTCGTGAAGGAACAGGCAGAGAAGGAAGGTCTCGACAAGGTCTTCACAGCTGCCGGATTCGACTGGCGCCTCGCCGGCTGCTCGATGTGTCTCGCTATGAACCCAGACAAGCTTCAGCCCGGCGAGCGCGCGGCATCGACGAGCAACCGCAATTTCGAAGGGCGTCAAGGAAAAGGCGGGCGCACACATCTGGTCTCACCTGCCGTCGCCGCAGCAACCGCAATTTCAGGGACATTCGCGTCGCCTGAAGATCTTCAGTAAGAAAGGTTTGCCATGAGACCCGTACGTGTAATTACAGGCAAGGCTGTTCCTCTGGACCGATCGGATGTCGACACCGACCAGATTATTCCAAGTGACTGGCTCAAGCGCGTCGAACGGACGGGTTTCGGCGAGGGATTGTTCAGCGAATGGCGCGAAGATCCCGAGTTCGTCTTGAACCTTCCACAATTCAATCAAGCAAACATCCTCGTTGCAGGACCGAACTTCGGAACCGGTTCGTCGCGCGAGCACGCAGTTTGGGCCCTTACTGACTACGGATTCGAAGCAGTCATCTCGCCGCGCTTCGGCGATATCTTCCGCAACAATTCGACAAAGGCCGGCCTCGTTCCCTGCATTGTCGATGCAGATGTCGCAGAAAAGATACTGCGTGAGGTTGAACGTAATCCCGAAACCGAGATAACCGTCGACATCGAACGTCGCGCGATATTTGTTCCGTCGATCGGTTTAGAAGCAACGTTCCCGCTCGATGACTTCACACAGCACCGCTTGCTTAATGGCCTTGATGACATCGGTCTCACCCTGCAACATGAAACAGCAATCGACGAGTACGAGAAGACACGAGCGGACTGGTTGCCGACTACGAACTAGCGGAGCCGTGCGCTGCCCTTGTTTGCCAACGGCGACATGAAGAACTGTGTGCGCAAAGGTGCCGTTTTCGGGACATTTGCGCACACAGTTCTCGGGAAATGCTGGGCGTCGGCTGGTTCCCGAGTTGATCAAACGTGGCCACAAAGTACGGTGCCTTGCCCGAACGCCCGAGAAGCTCGACGCGCAAGCCTGGAGAAGCCAAGTTGAAGTTCTAAAGGGCGACCTCACCGACGCCGGCTCGCTTGTGTCTGCACTCGAAGGTATCGATGCGGCGTATTACTTGGTACACGCGATGGGCGACGTCAGCGGCAGTGGATTTGCACAGCGCGACCGAGACACGGCAACAACCTTCCGCGACGCGTGCGCGGCATCCGGCGTGGGGCGCATTGTGTATCTCGGCGGCCTTGGTGATGACAACGATCCGCAGTTGAGTGCACACCTTCGCTCGCGTCATGAAGTCGGAGCGATACTGGCCGGGAACGACGACGCCGTCGCCGTCACGGAACTTCGTGCCGCTGTCATCATCGGATCCGGCTCGGCAAGTCTTGAGATGTTGCGCAACCTCACCGAGGTGCTGCCGGCGATGCTGACACCGAAATGGGTGCGCACCCGATGTCAGCCAATTGCCATTCGTGACGTGCTCTACTACTTGTGCCAGGTGCTAGAGACACCGGAAACCAAAGGCCAGGTGCTTGAAATCGGCGGCCCCGACGTCCTCACCTATGAACACATGATGCGCATCTATGCGAGCAATGCTCATCTGCGGCGACGACTGATCGTACCGGTCCCGCTCCTTACGCCACGCCTTTCTTCGCTGTGGATCGGCCTTGTGACCCCGCTTCCAACTTCATTGGCGAAGCCTTTGGTTCACGGTCTTGCCAACGAAGTCATCGTTCGTGAGAATCGAGCTGGACAGCTGATGCCGCACGAACGAATGAGCTATGTACGAGCAATTCAGGTCGCCATTGAACGCACACGAGACTTGGAAGTGAGCACGAGTTGGGCCGGCGCCGATCTCGGCTGGCGTTCTGCCGCCGACCCGATGCCAACCGACCCTGAATGGTCGGGTGGAACCGTGCTCGACGACACGCAAACCGTGCATACAGACCTGCCTGCGCACGATGTTTTTCAATCAGTCACGAGCATTGGTGGTGAGCGCGGCTGGCTGATTGCAGACTATCTATGGGAATTTCGCGGCTTCATCGACAAACTCGCCGGCGGTGTCGGCATGCGTCGCGGCCGACGTCACCCGACGGATTTGCGTGTTGGTGACGTGCTGGATTTCTGGCGCGTCGAAGCGCTCGTTCCAGACACGCTGTTACGACTACGTGCTGAGATGCGTTTGCCCGGCAAGGCGTGGCTCGAGTGGACAATCTCAGAAGACGAAGGTAGGACAAAACTTGTGCAACGGGCGCGCTACCAACCGCGAGGCGTTGCCGGTCGTATCTACTGGTACGCGTTACTTCCCCTCCACGGATTCATCTTCAAGGGTCTCGCGCACGCGCTCGTAAAGGAACATTAATCAGTCGTTGAGTGCCGGTTGGCAGCGCTAACGAGGGCCTGGAGCGATGCCGTAACGATGTCGGAGTCCACACCGACGCCCCACCGCGGACTTCCAGATGCGCCGGTAGTCTCGACGTAAGCCACTGCTCGCGCATCACTGCCCGCAGATACTGAGTGCTCGGAGTAATCGACGACATCGAGTTCGACGCCGATGTTCTTGAGCGCGTCAACAAACGCCGACACAGGTCCATTGCCTTTGCCTTCAATACGGCGACGCTCGCCGTCGATATTCACTTCGACAGCGAGCGACGTAATGCCGTCTTCGGATGTCGTAAAATTGGTGTTGCCAATCCACCGCATCGGCTCGCTCGTCTGCAAGTACACGCGTTCGAACACTTCGAATATCTCGTGATGTTCGATCTCGCGTCCGGTTACGTCGGTGACTTTTTGAATCTCGCGCGAGAACTCGATCTGCAGGCGGCGCGGAAGTTCCAGCCCGTGATACGTCGACATGACGTAGCTCACACCGCCCTTGCCCGACTGACTGTTCACACGAATCACATCTTCATATGTTCGACCCAAGTGCTTCGGGTCGATCGGAAGATATGGGACCTGCCACTGGTCGTAGTCTTCGCCGAGTGCTTTGAAACCTTTATT
>JBBSGY010000238.1:0-4994 GCA_038253645.1 Acidimicrobiales bacterium | reverse complement strand
TCAACAGACCCAGCCGTCGCAACGCGCAATTGCCTCTTCATTAGAAGTAGCCCTCTCGCTTGCGATCTTCCATCGCAGAGTCGCTGAAGTTGTCATCAGCTCGCGTCGCTCCGCGCTCGGTGATCCGAGCCGTGGCAACTTCGACAAGTACCTCTTCGACGGTTGTTGCGGTCGAACGCACGGATCCCGTGCAGCTCAGGTCTCCCACGGTGCGATAACGCACCATCTCTTTCAAGACGGTTTCGTTTGGCAATGCCTCAAGAGGGCCGCCAACTCCAAGCAACATCCCTTTGCGCTCGACAACTTCACGGCGGTGCGCGAAGTAGATCGACGGCAATTCGATGTTCTCGTCGGCGATGTACTGCCACACGTCGAGTTCAGTCCAGTTCGAAAGCGGAAATGCGCGCAACTGTTCGCCGGATCGAATGCGTGCGTTAAGCACGTTCCACGGTTCAGGTCGCTGACGCCGCGGCTCCCATTGACCAAGACGATCACGAAAAGAGAGTATGCGTTCCTTTGTGCGAGCCTTGTCTTCGTCACGGCGCCCGCCACCGAACGCGGCATCGAATCCGTAAGACTTCATTGCGTCAAGCAGAGTCACAGACTGCAGCCGGTTGCGCGATGCTCCAGGCTCGGTTTGTTCGGCGACGCGACCTTCATCGATCGATTGTTGGACAGAAGCAATTACCAAGCGGATGCCTGTTGCCTGCACGACTTTGTCGCGATATTCGATAACTTCGGGAAAGTTGTGACCCGTGTCCACGTGCATGACAGGAAACGGCAAGCGACCAGGGCGGAATGCCTTCAGCCCGAGGTGCAGCAAAACAGCTGAATCTTTTCCGCCCGAATAGAGCAACACCGGGGCTTCGCACTCAGCCGTGACTTCGCGAATGATGGTGACGGCTTCGTCCTCCAGTGCGGACAACAGCGAAACAGTTGTCATGCGTGCAAGCCACATTCGACTTTGTCTTGCCCTGCCCAGCGCCCGGCGCGGCGATCTTCGCCAACAGCCACCGGCTTTGTGCACGGCCAGCATCCAATGGACGCGTAGCCGCGCTCTGCAAGCGGATTGCGTGGCAGGTCGCGGTCGGCTTCATAAAGCTCGACTTGATCGTCGGTCCAGGTCGCGAGTGGATTGATCTTGACCACGTCACGCGCAAGGTCATAGGACACAATCGGAGCGTTCGCACGCGTTGGTGCATCGACTCGACGGATTCCGGTAATCCACGCTGACTTATCGCTCAGCACGCGCGCCAGCGGCTCAACCTTTCGAACCCCACAGCACGCACCGACGTCGGTCTGCCACAAGTTGTCAGGTACAACTTCTTTGAGAGGGTGCACGGTGCGCAGATTGAGGTCGTATTTGCGACGTAGCTCCTCGGAATACCAACGGGTCTCTGCGAACAGATACTGCGTGTCGAGGAGAACGACGTCGCATTTCGGTGCGGCTTGCGCGACCAGGTCGATAAGCACTGCATCTTCGAAGCTCGAGGTGAAGACGAGCCCGTCACCGAACTGTTCATAGGCCCACGCGATTATCTCGGTGGGGTTTGCGATTTCGAACGCGACCGAGCGGCCTGCGAGATCAGCAATAGCAAGTTTTTGTGTAGCCGGCATCGGTAGCAAAGTCTTCCACGAATCCCGACTTACCCGGTCATATTTTGCCTGATTTCCGCGCTACGCTCAGACGAATCCTGACCAGTTGGGTCATATTCCACACAATCCCCGGAGGCCTCATGCGGACCGCAAGAACACTTCCGTCAGTACTCTCCGCGCTACTTATCGTGATGGTTGTCGCTGCCGGTTGTTCAAATGGCGGCAATGCTTCTTCAGAGACTACGGAACTGCGACTTGGATACCTTCCGAACCTGACACATGCGGCCGCGATAGCCGGTGTTGAAAAGGGGCTTTTCGCCGGCGAGCTTGGCGCAGACATTTCACTGAAAACGTCAACATTCAACGCCGGACCCGCGGCGGTCGAGGCACTTCTCTCCGGAGCCGTCGACGCTGTCTACCTCGGGCCGAGTCCGGCAATCAATGCGTTTTCGAAATCAAAGGGAGCGGTGCACATCATCTCGGGCGCAACAGCAGGCGGCGCGGCGCTCGTCGTGAAACGGTCGATCAATAGCGCGACCGACCTCAAGGGAAAGCGCATCGCAACACCTCAGCTCGGCAATACACAAGACGTTGCACTGCGAACGTGGTTGAAAGCCAATGGCTTCAAGACCAACGCTCAGGGTGGTGGCGACGTCAAAGTCGTTCCACAAGAAAACGCGCAAACGCTGCAAACGTTTCAGACGGGAGACATCGATGGCGCCTGGGTACCCGAGCCTTGGAGCACGCGGCTCGTCGAGGAAGGCGGCGGCAAAGTCTTGTTCGACGAAAGAAACGCCTGGCCGGCCGGCCAATTCGCAACGACTGTCCTCGTCGTGCGGACCGCATTCGAACGCGACCATCCCGACGCGGTGACTCGACTACTGAAGGGTCACATTGCAGCGACCGACTTCGTCAATACAAACGTGGCTGAAGCACAAATGACCGTGAACGCTGGAATTGAAAAACTCACCGGCAAGAAGCTCTCGTCAGACATCATCACCAAGGCTTGGAAATCACTCACCTTCACCAACAACCCGATCGAAAGCTCGCTTACGACAGGCGCAGCACACGCTAGTGATCTCGACCTGCTTGATAAAGTCGACCTCAAGGGCATTACAGAACTCCGTCCACTGAACGAGATCCTCGTCGGCGCGAGTCGGCCGGCGGTGCCGACGCCATGACCGGTCTGCGCGTAATTTCTCTATCTCTTCAGCACATTTCGAAGACGTATTTGAACGGTGCGTCCGTGACGCACGCGCTCGACGACCTCAGTCTCGACACCGAAAAGGGCGAGTTTGTCTGCATTGTTGGTGCATCTGGGTGCGGCAAGTCGACCCTTCTCAACATCATTGCCGGGCTCGACCGACCAAGCGCTGGAACCGTGCAACTCGACGATGCACGCGTAGCGCTGATGTTTCAGGAGTCCGCGTTGTTTCCGTGGCTCAGCGTGAGTGAGAATATCGCGATGCCACTTAAGCTGGCGCACGTTGCCAAGAATGTTCGCAACGAGCGAGTATGCGAACTTCTCGATGTCGTGCGCCTCAGCGATTTTGCAGACGAGCAGCCACACCGGCTTTCCGGCGGAATGCGCCAGCGCGTTTCTCTCGCGCGTGCACTCGCGCAAGATGCCGACATCGTCCTTATGGACGAGCCGTTCGGCGCGCTCGATGCCATGACGCGCGATCTCTTGCACGACGAACTCGAGGCCATCTGGTCTGAGCGAAAAATGACCGTGCTGTTCGTAACCCACAACGTGCGCGAAGCGGTGCGCCTCGCTGATCGCGTCGTCCTTCTCGGCAGCCGCCCCGGTCGCGTGCTTGCGCAGTTTCCAGTCGACATTACCCGACCGCGGCGAATCGAGTCTCCCGAAGTGTCCGCGCTCGCTGCCGCGATAACCGATCAGCTGCGTCTCGAGGTCTCGTCGCATGCAAGCTGACCTCCTCGAACGCACGCGCCAGGAAATGCGCGGCCTCGACAACCTCGAGCTTGTCGAGCGCGGACCGCTCCTCCACCGTCGCCTCTGGTCAACAACCTGGCCGAAGATCGCCGCTTTCTTGCTCACGATTCTGCTCTGGCAGCTCGTCGTGTGGAGCCACTGGCGCCCGACTTACCTGCTGCCACCACCACTGACCGTCGGTCAAGAAGTGATGCACCAGCTGGGTACTTCGAAATTTCGCGACGCGCTAGTAGTGACCGGGACGCGAGCAGTCACCGGGTTCGCCCTTGCACTGGTTGCGGGAACGTTCATCGGACTGTTGGTTGCTCGATTTTCGCTGCTACGCAAAGCCACTGGCTCATTAATCACCGGCCTGCAGACAATGCCTTCCATTGCATGGTTTCCACTTGCAATACTGCTGTTCAAGCTGTCTGAGTCAGCGATATTGTTCGTGGTCGTGCTCGGCGCTGCACCGTCGATCGCGAATGGCCTCATCGGCGGAGTGGATCATATTCCCCCGCTTCTAACTCGGGCCGGTCGCGCCTTGGGCGCGAACAATCTTCAACTCTATCGCTACGTCATTTTTCCTGCGGCATTGCCGTCTTACGTGAGCGGGCTAAAGCAGGGCTGGGCCTTCGGCTGGCGCAGCTTGATGGCCGGCGAGTTGCTCGTCATTGTGAGCAACCACTCTTCGGTCGGAGTACAACTCGCATACGCGCGTGAGCTTTCCGACGCGCCGGCACTCGTCGCGATGATGGTCGTCATCCTTGCAATCGGCATCGTTGTCGACGCTGGTTTTGGCGCTGTCGACCGCCGAATTCGGGCGCGCCGGGGCCTTGAGGGAGCAGTCGATTAGCCGCAACTTCTTCGAAAATCTGCGAATGGCGTCACAACCATAGAGCGATACGCCTATTGCGCGTGAAAGCCCGCCCATTCGGGCGGGCTTTCACTAGAAATCCGGCGGCGTCCTACTCTCCCAGGGGGTTGCCCCCCAAGTACCATCGGCGCTGACAGGCTTAACTTCCGTGTTCGGAATGGGAACGGGTGTACCTCTGTCGCTAGAACCACCGGAAACCGGTATTTCCTAAACCTTGCTTTCTTGAAACGAATTTCGTTGTACGCCCTTTGAGCGTTCAATAGCGAGCACGAGCAAAAGTGAACCCAAGACCTCGGCCGATTAGTACCGGTCAGCTGAATGCATTGCTGCACTTACACTTCCGGCCTATCAACGTGATCGTCTAATCACGGGCCTTACCTGGTTAACCCAGTGGGAAACCTCATCTTGAAAAGGGCTTCGTACTTAGATGCTTTCAGCGCTTATCCCTTCCGAAGGTCGCAAACCAGCGATGCTCTTGGCAGAACAACTGGCACACGAGAGCTTCGTCCGTCCCGGTCCTCTCGTACTAGGGACAGCTTTCCTCAGGTTTCCTACGGGTACATCGGATAGGGACCGACATTTTTG
>JBBSGY010000237.1:0-4998 GCA_038253645.1 Acidimicrobiales bacterium | reverse complement strand
GATGAGAACCTCGACCCGGTACGTGATTGTCTCTTCGCCGAAATTTCGAATATCGACTTCTTCCAGGAGCCCGTCCATAAGCCGGCGCCTTCGAAAAACAAGCACCGTGCTGTCGGACCGTCCCGGCCTTGGCCGGGCACGCGAGACGAACGTTGCTTCGAACGGATCGTCGACAGCGACCGAGAGCGGCTCCATTGCCACGCCGTCGAGGCGTATCTCGAACTGTGAGAGGTGTCTGGCGTCTTGAAAGAACAGCCCCTGTGCCGAGCCCGGACGAATATCGCCGGACCGGCCGGAAATGCAGAAAGTCGAGCCCTCAACCAGGGTGACCGTTCCCCCTTGTGGACCGAGTGCGACGACTTCAGGTGACTGCGCCCAGTTATCCGACACGAGAGCCGACTCTAACGACTCGAATGGGCTTCATTTTCCCAATTGCCCTGGAAGCCGGGGGCAACTGCGGAATGAGTGGCAAAGAAGCGCCTCTCGGCCTCCTCGCCGCTTTCCCAGTCCACGTTGAAAGTGAACGGCGCACATAGGCGCTCTGAGATCTCGTGTTCCAGTTCGGCCTGCCAACCGGTTGCTCTGGGTGCAGGCGGTCTGGAAAAGGCACCGAAGGCTGCTGAGGCCGTCCAGGCCTGG
This sequence comes from Acidimicrobiales bacterium, assembly GCA_038253645.1. GTDB lineage: Bacteria > Actinomycetota > Acidimicrobiia > Acidimicrobiales > JBBSGY01 > JBBSGY01. Next base: position 4,359 of record JBBSGY010000237.1, on the reverse strand, counting down.
ATCGACTGCGGCGGATGTGGCGCGATTGCCGCCCGCCCCTCTTTGTCGTGGAGCCGATACGCCGGGGTGCCGTCGTCGTCTACAAAGAAGAACTCGGGGAAGTCGCGCATCTGTTCGCATGGTTGCAGAAGACGACGATCGGCGTCGGTTGCAAGCGACCCGAGACCCTGGTTGTGGAATCCGTCGGCCAGACGTTTGACAACTGGCGGCCATGTGACGTTGGGGCCTTGGTATGCCCAGTAGTCGTATAGCGGCAAGTGGCGCTTGGCCATCATGCGAAATCCGATCTCGAGCAGGAACTCGTCGCTGTAAAGCATCTCGGCGATGCTGCCGACGTAGTTCTGCCTCTCCACGTCTGTGAGGTCGTCGAACATCGAGTCGCGCAGCATTTCGCCGACAGCGGTGTCGAGCGTTGTAATAAGTTCGACCGCGCCGTTGTCGCGACGCCGATGGATTGCGCGGCCGAAGTAGCGCACGTCAGGTCGCCACATTCGCTCGAACGTGTTTTCTCGTAAGGCGTTTGCGGTTTCGATCCAGCGTTTTGCAAGGCCGGCGTCCTTCGTCAACTGCGCGGCCGCGACAAGACCCGCGTGCGCGACTGACTGAACTTCGATCGCTGCAATCGGCGCGTCGGGGTTGGCCTGCACACCGTCGGGCGCGACCATTCCATCGTGACCATCGCGCATTAGCTGAAACCAGTGGTGTTCCGGATTCGTGTGCTTGAACTCGACAAGCCCGATATCACTGTCGTTCTGTCGTTTCACGTACCACTCGGCGCTCATCTGTACAGTCTCCGCAACTGTCATTGTTTTGCCGGTGCGGGCGTGAGTGAACTCTTCGTTCAAGACATCTTCGCCGTTTGCCGCGCAATAAGTGCCGAGCAGCTTCAGGTAAAGCGCTCCGGTGTCTGTGGCGCCGAAATATGTAACGGAGTCGGGCGTACCTCCCCACTTGTCAGCGAGGTAGCGAAGCAAGTCGAGTTGCTCTTTCGCTACCGGAACGCCCTTGACGGTGCTGGAACGGTGCTCATGAAATCCCTTACCCGGTTGTTCTTCCGATTCGGGATTATCGATGACGCCGATATGGCGCGCGACCGTGATGAGAATGCGTAGCGCAAGGGCGGGCAAATGGTCGACAACGTCAAGCCCGACTTCTAGCGAATCCCTTCCGAAAATAGCGCCTTTGAAGCGACTGCTGCTGCTCGCTTGAATGCCGTCGGGTGTCGTGACTGCACCGAGCGCGACTTTCAACGAATAGTCGTTGAGGAATGGCTCACGATTTGCACGCAACGGGCCTGCTGTCATGGTTGCAGCGTACGACTTGCCGCTCGGGCGCGGCGGCTGTTCTAGATGGTGACGCGGCGAAGGTCCATGAGGGGCACGTCGCCGGCATGTATCCATGGCTGTGGTGATCGAAAGCCGGGGTTGGTAATTATCGGGAGCCGCCCTGGTAACTCAGCCAGTTGCTCGGGGTTTCCCGTTTTCGCGAATTGAAGCATCCAGCCGATTACGACCAATTCTTCCAGGCGAAAACGGCTCAAGCTCCTCATCGGTCGGTGTGCCGTCGCCGTAGCCGCGTCGAAACTCGTCGAGATATTCACGCGGCCACCCGTATCGATGTACGCCGAGGCCCAGGAGTGAAAACTCGTTCGCCAATGTTCCAAGACCGCAATACTCGAGGTCATACAGAACTACAGGGTTGCCTGTGCAGTTGGACCGGTGGATGTCGCCGTGAAGAAACAGCTTGGGCATGGAAGCGACGGCCGCATCAACGTCTCGACGTGCATCGGCCAATGCATCACCGAAGTCCCGCACGACAGCATCCCGACTTGACCGAAGCGCGTGATCCTCAGCCGACAATGCGTCGGCGAAATTTTCGATCGTGAAGAAACCGTGCATCACATCGTGTTCGTGTTGCGAATCGAGTTCACTCGCTGCTTCGTGAAAACATCGTACCGACTCACCCCACGCTCGCATATTGACGGGCTGCGAATCGAATTCATGCCATTCCCACAGCCCGACCAAGCCGTGAGGGGTCTCGTAAGGAATCTCGTGCAGCGGTCGGATAATTGGTGCCCCGGTGTTTCGAAGCGCATACGCGATCGATTGTTCGCGCAGAAACGGTTCATTCCGACCACCGATCCTGAGGACACGCGGGGCAACCCGGTCGCCGTTCGTGAGTTCGGCACCGTAGACGAGCCGGCTCTTCTCGGAGACCAACCAAATGTGTCGTGCATCGAGACCGGCCATTTGCAATGCTTCTCGCGCTGCAAGTTGCCCGACCCGGTTTGCTTCACTGATCTGCATTCCACCATTGTCCCCTGAGTGGGACTATGTCCGGCTCAGGGGAACAAATGGTGGGAATGGGTCCGAGCGGAGTCGATCGGAATGTGGTCAGCTGTCGGACGTGACAGAAGTCGTTGAACTTTTCGTATCGATGCTCGCGGTGCTGTGTCAGGTGTTCGTTGCCGGCGTGGCGATCTTCAGGCTCGCAACGCTTGGTGCATCGCGCCGTCGACACTGGGATGAGTTCGTAGAAGTCGGTAAGCCGTTCTTCTTGCCGGTCGCGTTCGCTGTCGCACTCGTAACGATCAGCGGCAGCCTTTACTTTCAATTCGGCGCTCATTTTGATCCGTGCAACTTGTGCTGGATACAGCGAGCATTCCTTTACCCGCAGGTTCTGTTGATGGCGATCCTACTTTTCAAGCCCAATCTCACCGCCGTCAAAGGTATTGCAATCGCCCTTTGTGTCGCCGACATACCCGTTTCGATTTATCACTACCTGATCGAGTGGTTCCCCAATCTGCACAGCGCGGTTTGCGACCCGAAAAACCCGTGCAGCTCGATATGGTTTCGCGATCTTGGCTACGTCACCCTGGCGCTGATGGCACTCTCGTCGGCCCTCACGATCATCACCCTCATGCTTCTCTCAGGATTGCGCCGGAACCGCACCTAACCGCCCCAGGAACCGTAGAATCGCCCGCACAATGGCGAAACCACGTGTACGCACCGCAGACCAGCAGGTCGGAGTCCCCGAGGCCCGAAAGACCGGCCCGATAATCGCCGGGGTGATCGTCGGTGTTCTGGTCGCCTTTGTGGGCGTTGCGCTTCTGATAGCGCAACCATGGAAGTCGGACAAGACGGGCACGGCGCTCGACTCAGCCCTCGAATTCCAAGCAGTCACCGTCAAGGGCAACCCGATTCCGCCGGACCCGAGTTCCGCCGGCAAGACCGCCGATACCGGAATCGGCATGGTCGGCCCCGAGATCCAAGGCAAGACGTTTCTCGGCAAACCAATCGACATCAAGGTCGGTCCAAAGCCGAAGGTCGTCATGTTCTTCGCTCACTGGTGCCCGCACTGCCAGAAGGAAGTGCCGATAATCGGCCAGTGGCTCAACGACAACAAAGGCAAGTACGACGTCGACTACTACGCGGTGAGCACCGGGGCGTCTGCAGGCAAGGGCAACTATCCGCCGTCGAAATGGTTCAACAAAGAGAAGTTCCCGCTCGATGTATTGGCTGACAACTCAAATGCAGACGCGGCCAACGCCTACGGTTTGTCGAGCTACCCCTACTTGGTATTTCTCGACAAAGACAACAAGCTCGTCGCCCGCAACTCTTCAGAGATAACGCCTGATCAGATCACCAGCTACGTCAAGCAGATTGCGACGCCTGCGAAGTAAATGCACGAAGGTGGCAAAAAAGCGGTAATTGCAGCGCTTTCTGCAAACGCGGGAATCGCTCTGGTTAAATTCATTGCGTTCGGGTTCACGCTGTCGGCATCAATGCTTGCCGAAGCAATCCACTCCTGTGCCGACACGGGTAATCAGACCCTGTTGTTACTTGGTGCATCGCGCGCGAAGCGTCCTCCTGACGACAGGCATCCGTTCGGCTACGGACGGGAGCGTTACTTCTGGGCGTTCGTTGTGTCGCTCGTTCTGTTCAGCGTCGGCTCATTGTTCGCGCTGTTCGAGGGCGTCGAGAAACTCGTTCATCCACAACAAGTCGAGCGGCCGGCGATTGCCTTTGCCGTCTTGATCATCGCGGTGCTGTTGGAAGGTGTTTCGTTTCGCACCGCGTATGTCGAAGCGTCGAAAATACGCGGAAAGCAAACGTGGTGGTCGTTTATAAAAAGAACAAAAAACCCCGAGCTTGCCGTTGTGTTACTCGAAGACACCGGTGCGCTTTTGGGACTCGTATTCGCGCTCGTAGGCGTCGCTCTCGCCGAACTCACACACAACGCGCGCTTCGACGCAGCAGGAAGCATTGCAATCGGGCTGTTGCTCGGTGGAATCGCGACGATCCTCGCCCGCGAAAACAAGAGTTTGTTGATTGGTGAGTCAGCGGACACTGATCAAAT
>JBBSGY010000236.1:0-5015 GCA_038253645.1 Acidimicrobiales bacterium | reverse complement strand
TTGATGCGGTCGCGGAGGGCATCGGGAGAAAATCCACCGAACACAACGGAGTGAACCGCGCCGATGCGTGCACATGCGAGAAGTGCAACGGGCAATTCAGGCACCATTCCCATATAGATATTGACGCGATCGCCGCGCTCAACGCCCAATGAGCGAAGCACGTTTGCAAACTTCGAGACGTCGCGCAGAAGGTCTGCATAGGTGATGGTGCGCGTGTCGCCGGGCTCACCTTCGAAGTGGTACGCGACTTTCTCGCCGTTACCGGCCGACACGTGGCGATCAACACAGTTGACGGATGCGTTCAGGCGGCCGCCTTCGAACCATTTTGCGTAAGGTGCGTCCCAAGTGAGGATGTTGTCCCAGGGCTTCAACCAATCGAGGAGCTCGGCCGATTGCTTCGCCCAGAATCCCTGCCAGTCCTCGGATGCTGCGTCATAGAGCGAAGTGTCGGTGACAAGGGCATTCTTCTTGAATGCCTCTGATGGTGGAAACTTGCGGGTCTCGGACTGCAGGTTTTCGATCGCAGGGCTCATTTCACCAATGTAAGCGTTTGTGCAAGCCGGCCCTGGATCTTGGGAAACAGATCTTGCGAGACAATGGCGCCATGACTATCGAGGCTGCGCAAGGCGACATCACGAAGGAGGCGGTAGACGCGATTGTCAATGCGGCGAACCGGCAGTTGGCGGGCGGAGGCGGTGTGGACGGTGCGATCCACCGAGCTGCGGGTGCGCAGGAGCTCCAGACGGCGTGCCGGCCGCTGGCCCCGTGTGAAATCGGTGACGCAAAGGTGACGCCGGGATTTGCTTTGCCTGCCAAGTGGATAATTCACACCGTCGGGCCGGTTTGGCGCGGTGGCGATCACGGCGAGGCCGACCTGCTTGCAGCGTGTTACCGCAATAGCATCAAGGCGGCCGAAGGAGTTGGCGCACAATCGGTCGCGTTTCCCGCAATTTCAACCGGCGTTTACGGATATCCGCGAGACGCGGCTGCGCGTATTGCGGTTGATGCTCTCCGTGATGTCGATCGCCCTGACCGGGTCATTCGTCTGATCGCTTTCGACGAAGCCACATTCGAGCTCTACGAGCAGCTGCTCTCGCGATAACGCGCAATCGTTGCGGACATTGGTGGCACGAATGCGCGCCTTGCGATCGTCGATGCCAAAACATGCTTTTCTCGCGATCGTTTCACAACACTGCGGAGACGACCACTTCTGTACTAACGCCAGGTGTCGAACGCGGCGAGCTGTCGGTCCAACTGTTCGTCGCCCTTGAATTCTGCTGAGAACCATGCATCGAGGATCGGCGCAACATTTTCACCGGCAAGCCAACCCGACAAACACAACACGTTTGCGTTGTCGTACTGGCGGGCCCATGTCGCAATCTGAGGTTCGGTTGCAAGCGATGCACGTATGCCGGGGAATCGATTTACACCTATCTCGACACCTACGCCGGTGCCACAAACCAGTATTCCGCTTGCACCTGGATTTGACCGAAGGTCGCCGACAAATCGCGGAATGAGGGTAATCAAAAGCACTTCGACGTCTTCCGATTCCGCACCGATGTTGGTTGTTTCCAAACCCTGCCGTTCGCAGTACTGAACGACGGCTTGTGTCGTCAACACCGCAAAATGGTCACCACCTACGTAAATCACTCCCAAACGCTAACATGCCGGCCATGGCAAAAAGCGAAGTTCACGAGCGCGTCGTTCTTGTTACCGGATCATCGCGTGGAATTGGTGCAGCCACCGCGCGTGGACTGCATGAAGACGGCGCGACGGTCGTATTGCACGGGCGGACCGAGTCACAGCATTTGACGAATCTTGCCAAGGAACTTGATGCAAAGTTCATCGTTTGTGACATCACCGACGCTGCATCTGTCGACGATTCGATCGCGTCATTGCTGCAGGAAGTGCCGCAGCTTCACGCGCTTGTGAACTGTGCAGGAAACTACACTCCAGTGCCGTTCTTAGAGGCAACTGATGACCAGTGGCTCGCGGAACTCAACCTTAGCCTGCTCGGCGCGGTTCGAGTGTGTCGCGCGGTCGTACCGCACATGGTGGCGAGGGAATACGGCCGCATAGTCAACATCACGTCTATTCGTGGTGATGTCGCATTCGCGTCTGCCCGCGTGATGGCATATTCCGCAGCGAAAGCAGGACTCGCAAACTTCACGGTCGCTCTCGCGAAGGAACTCGCTCCCCATGTCAGTGTTAACGGTGTCGCGCCGGGAATGATCGAGACCGATTTCGTAAAGCGCTGGACAGACGCCGTCTGGGAACAGGCACGTAGCGCGCTCGTTGGCCGGGTCGGTCAACCAGAAGAGATCGGCGCGGTTGCCGCGTTCCAGGCGAGTGACCGTGCAAGTTATGTGAATGCGCAGGTCATAACTGTTGACGGCGGCTACGGAGTCGCAAACAAGTAAGGGTAACTCACGCGCCGGTCCAGAGTGAGCCTGATTGGTAGCGGCGCAGACCGACGTAAAAGGTCTTGCGGGCCAGGAACGCAAAAGCGAGCGCGACAAATACCAGGGCTGCGAACGTCTGCAAGTCGAAGTGATTCACGAGGTGTGCGGGCACCGTACTGATAAGCGCCGCGGGCAGTGCCGTAAACAGCACAAGCTTCATCAGGCCGCCGTAGAGGTCAGCCGGGTACGTGCAAAACAACGTCAACGAGTTGAACGCCAACTCGACGTGTTCGTGCCGGCCGCGCAGAAAAAAGACACTGGAGCTGATGAGCACCAGGAATGAGATAAGGATCGTCGCGCCGAGTGCAGCGGTACCGACGAACACAAGGAATCGCAGTGGGGTTGGGTGTCCGAGAACGAAGAACAAGGTTACGCCGAATATCGCATCCCCGATGAATACCGGCTCGGTCTTGCGCAACAGAAGGACGCCGAGCGGGGAAATCGGAAGCGTGAGCGCCGAGTCGAGACCGCCGTCACTTATCAATTTGCCGATACGACGCGAGTTGGCAAACAGCCCTACGCCGACTCCCACGGCGGCTGTAGTCACCGCGAACAGGACGGCCATCTGATCGAACGTCCAGCCACGCAATGTACCGGCCTTGTGAAAAAGGATGCTGAAGAAGATTACCCAGACAACATCGTTCGCGAACATGAGCATTGTTCTGCTCCAAAATGCCGTGCGATCGGCCCAGGTCTCTGCGCACGCGGCGCGAAACACAGCCCACAGTTGCCGGTTCATCCGCCCATCCTTTGCAGTCGCCGTTCGCCGCTCGCAAACACCCGTGACGCAACCCACACCAATACCGCCAGCCAAGCGAGCTGGCCGACAATCAGTAGTGGCTCGAAATGTCCTGATGCAAGGCGTGCCGGCGCGTAGGCCATCGTCCAAAACGGCAAGATCCAAATGACCGTCTGGACAGCCGCGGGAAAGATTTGCACCGGCATCAACATGCATCCGAGAAGAAAAATGAGTTTTTGGTACATGAAGAGGCCGGGCCGCGTGTCGCTCATCCAGAACCCCGCTGCTCCAAAGATGTGTAAGCCGGCAACATTGCACGCCATCGAGATGAGCGCATATGGAATGGCAAGAGTCGCCACGGGCCAATTTGGAAATCCGCCGACCATGACGATGCCGCCGAACAACCCGATCGCAAACAAGGAAGTCGATCGTGCGAATGTTGTGCCGAGTTCCGTGGCGTAGCGAAGCCTGAATACCGAAGCCGGACGTAGCATTTCTGCCTCGATCGACTTGTCGCGGATCTCGTCTCCAATTTCCTCAATGACCGTTGGTCGCGTTGCTGCGTAGGCACATTCGGACGCGATGAGATAGCAAACCATTGCACGGTGGTTGTATCCGACGATTGAGCCACCGGTGGACTCCGTGACTGCCTTCCAGAGCGCGGCGAACATCACAACCAATGCGAGGTAAAACAGCGAATTGGTGATCAGTTCTCCGGGCGCGCGAAATGTCCGGCGGTATGCCATCGAGAACGCGGTGAGGTAGGCGTTCATGTTTGTTCTTGATATATGGTCGCAATCGCATCCTCGAGGGGAGGATCAGTAACTTCGATATCGGCAACATCGCATTGTGAGAGAACGCGGTCGAGAACTTCGCGGATTGTGTGCGCGTTGAGGTCGACTGCAATGCGATACAGCCCGGGCGCAAGCTCTTCGGTTTCGAGATCGACGAACGTCGGAAATGGACCATTGACTTGAAGTTTCACGATCTTTGTCGACAGGAGTGACCGCCCGAGTTCCGAGGTGGCAGAGTCGCGCAGAACCCGTCCGTGGTTGATGATGATTGTTCGATTTGCAACTGCTTCGACGTCTGCAATGTCATGCGAGGTCAAGAACACTGTCATTCCTTGTGTCTCATTGAGACGGACGAGCAGCTCACGGAACTTCTGCTTTGCGACAAGATCGAGGCCGATGGTCGGTTCGTCGAGGAACAGCAGTTGTGGGTTGTGGAGGAGGCTGGCTGCAAGTTCGCAGCGCATGCGTTGGCCGAGGGATAGGTTGCGCACCGCTTGGTCCAATAGCTCAGACGCATCGAGCGTTTCGGAGATCTCATCGATGCGCACGCGAACGCGCCCTTTTTCGATTTTGTAGATTGCCGCGAGTAGTTCGAGACCTTTCCGAACGGGAAGTTCGGCCCACAACTGCGAACGCTGACCGAACAGCGCGCCGATGTTTGCGGCGAGCTTGCGGCGATCTTTCCACGGGACAAGTCCGAGAACTTCAGCGTTGCCGCTGGTCGGGTGCAGAATGCCGGTGAGCATTTTGATCGTCGTGGACTTGCCTGCCCCGTTTGGACCGATACACGCGATTCGCTCGCCCGCTTCGATGACAAAACTGACTCCGCGCACGGCTTCGGTGGCGCCGCCTTTATGCGAAAAGGTCTTGACCAGATTTCCTACGCGAATTGCCGCCGTCATCCGTCAATTCAAGCATGGCCTTGTTGTCCCGGTGAAACCGGAGCTGATTACAGACCGGAGCTGATTATAGAACAGGGCGGTTCGACTCGTCTACGTGAACCGCCTTGGGTTCAAACGT
>JBBSGY010000235.1:0-5037 GCA_038253645.1 Acidimicrobiales bacterium | reverse complement strand
GGGCTCGACAATGTTGTCACGCACGATTTCAAGTACACCGACAAGCTCAATGGCAGCAATCTCGAGGCCAACGCGCAGACCGTGCGCAACGTTCGATTGTGGGACCCGGCAAATGTCCAGCAGTCGTACCAGCGTCTTCAAGAGAACCGCTCGTTCTTTCGCTTCGACGACGTCGACATCGACCGTTACAAGCTCAATCCTGACGACCAGCTGACGCAGCTCGAGCTTTCGGTTCGAGAACTCAACATCGGCGGCTTGCCGAACGACCGCCGTTCGTGGGTCAACAGACACTTGCAATACACCCACGGGTATGGCGCCGTTGCGTCACCCGCGAATGCGGTCACCGCTGACGGCAAGCCGGTTTTCACGTTGAAAGACGTTCCTCCGACAGGTACGCCACGAGTCACGCAACCGCAGGTCTATTTCGGCCAGCAGGGTGAGGACTATTCGATTGTCGGTACGAAGCAGCAAGAGGTCGACTTCGTCAGTGTCGATGGTACCGACACAACGAGCAACTACAAGGGTGCCGGTGGCGTAAAGCTCGACAACATGGTCAAGCGCGCTGCGTTTGCAGCTCGCGTCGGCGATGTCAACCCGCTCATTTCCGACTTGGTGACAGGCAAGTCGCGTGCGATGTATCTCACCAACATTCGTGAGCGAGCCCAGAAGGCAGCGCCGTTTCTGAGTTTTGACTACGACCCATATCCAGTAATTATGGACGGTCGTATCAACTGGGTTCAAGACGCTTACACGACTTCAAACGATTATCCGTATGCGCAGCAGGCGGATACGTCCCGTGTCGAAAACACCAGCGGTCTGAAGGGCAAGAACTTCAATTACTTGCGCAACTCGGTGAAGGTTGTCACCGACGCATATGACGGCACGATGCACTTCTACGTCAACGATGACACCGACCCGATCGTCAAGGCATGGCAAAAGACCTTTCCCAAACTCTTTACGAAGGGCTCGCAAGTTCCCCAGCAACTGCGCGAACACTTCCGGTATCCAGAAGATCTGTTCCGTGTGCAATCGGTGATGTACGGCTCGTATCACATGACCGACTCGAAAGAGTTTTACGGAAAGTCGGACCGTTGGAACATCGCTCAGAAGCCGGCGTCGACAGCAACTGCCGGCTCTACGACGACAATTCCCATTGGTCCACCACCTACCAACTCTTCGGGTCAGCCATTGGTTCAGGTGCAGTCGGGCGAGGCTCGCATTGAGCCGTACTACTTGCTGATGCGTTTGCCTGATGAAGAACAGATGAGCTTTTTGATGTTCCAGCCGTATGTGCCGTTTTCGATCGATGATCGACGTAAGGAACTCTCCGCGTTCTTGACAGCGAAGAGTGATCCGGGAAATTACGGAAAACTCAACGCATATGTCATGCCGCGAGATCGCCAGATCGACGGACCTGCACTCGTCGACGCGCGCATTCAGCAAGACCCGACGATCGCCCAACAGGTAACGCTGTTGAACCAGGGTGGCTCGCGTGTTGACTACGGCAACATGTTGATCATCCCGATCGACAACGGTCTTCTCTACGTGCGTCCGTTGTATGTAACTGCGCGCCAGACACAGGTGCCTGAGTTCAAGAAGGCAATCGTGGTGCAGGGCAACAAGATTGCGATGGAAGACACATTGCAAGCCGCTCTTTCGAAAGTCTTCGGCAGCGCGCCGGCAACACTTGAAGAGAGTCGTAACGGCCAGGCTCCGGCAGCGTCGTCACCGAGTCCGACCGGTCCTACTCCGGCGTCTACGGATCCGCACACCCGGGATCTATTGAACCAGGCAAACGACGCCTTCGGTCAAGCGGACGCAGCGCTGAAGGCAGGCGACCTCGCCAAGTACCAAGACCAGATCAACAAGGGGATCGCGCTGGTAAGGCAGGCCAAAGGCTCGTAAGTCTTTAGAATCCTTAGTGCCAAACGATTAGTGTCGCTACGCGGCGGTGAGTGTTCTCAAGATTGAGGGCTCTCAACGATCTAAGTGGTGCTCTAAGCGGATTCGGACCAGTTGCGGCGGTGTTCCTCGGTCGTCAGGTCGAGGTCGACCGGGAGCGCAACTGGAACTTCGTCGTGCTCGGTGCTGCGGGCGAGGCGGGCGGCACGACGAGCTTCGTCACTGGCCATTCCGATTTCGCCCCGGAGTTCGACCGTTGAACGGGCCAGCTCGGCGGCGAGCTTCGCTGAGTGAATGCGAACCTCCAGGACGTCACTGTGCGATGGAGCATGCTCGACGTTGTCGGCAAGTTCGTCGAGGCGGCGCTCGATGTCGTGGAGCCGCTGATCACAGCTCTGCATCTTTGTTGTGAGGGTGATCAGTGCTCGCTCGATGTGCGGCACCGATTGAAGGGTCGCAGGTGAACTTGCGGAAACGGCAGGCAAGGTGCTGGCTTGGGTCGAAGCCGGAGCAGCGGAGTCCGCCTTACCCCATCGGAGGAGACTCATAGGAAAGTCAAGTTACCGACGACGCGTACACGGGCGGTGGATACTCGGTCGTCAGCTGATGACGAACGCCCCACGCATGCCCAGACCGGCGTGCGGCTTGCATTTGAACTCGGCAAAGCCCGTCGCAGGGGTCGTGATCGTAACGTCCTTATGAGCGCCCGCAGGAAGGTCGATATCCACACCGAGGTTTGTTGCTGTGAAGGTGTGGAAGTGCCGGCCGACGTTGTGAAGCTTCATCGTGTACTTGGTATTCGGCTGCACTTTGATGAACGTCGACTCGAAGTAGTCGTCATACGCCTCGAGTTCGATTTCCGTTCCCGATGCTGTTGTCGTGCCATGGTCGGTCACGGGGCCGGTCAGTGTGACCCCCGCGGGCGTTCCCCCCGTGGCAGTGGTCGTTGTGTCAGCCGCGGGCACGGCCGACTTCTTGTCACTCTTGATTCCACAGCCGGCGAGGCCGAGCACAAGAACGCAAACTGCGGCTGCAATGGTGAGCTTTTTAACGGTTCGCATGAGAACGGCACGTTAAGGCCCGTCTGTATCGTTGTAATTAAGACATTGGTCTTAGGACCCATCGAGACCGTTGCGGTTCGCCCACAAAGCGGCTTGCGTTCGGTCGGATACGCCGATGCGCGAGAAAGCACTTGTCAGATGCGCTTTCACAGTCTTTTCACTGATGCCGAGTTCACGTGCAATCTGTTTGTTCGCAAGTCCCCGCACAACGAGCGTCAAAATCTCGCGTTCGCGACCAGTCAGCTTCGGGCCCTCGTTCTGTGGGAGTAACGCAACGGTTGCTTTTGCAGAAAAAGGCGCATCGCCCGCTGCTGCAGAGCGGACACCACGTAATAGCTCGTCTGGTTCGGAGTCTTTGAGCAGATACCCGATTGCTCCCGCAGCGACCGCGTCGACAATTCGTTCGCGATCGGAGAATGATGTGAGCATCACCACTCGTGCACCTGAGTCGTAGGCCAGGATTTGCCGCGTTGCGTTGATTCCGTCGATTTCCGGCATCGAAATATCCATCAGGATCACGTCGGGTTTGACTTCGGCTGCAAGGCGAATACCTTCGGCGCCGCCCGACGCGGAACCGACCACTTGGATATCGCCCGACTGAGCGAAGAACGCACTGAGACCATTGCGAACGATTGCATGATCGTCGACGAGCAGTACCGTGATCATCGTCTTGGCAACTGCGCAATAACGGTTGTGCCTTTGCCGGCTTGTGACTCGACCGTCAAGGTTCCACCCGCATCGACAATCAACTCTCTCAGCAGATGGAGTCCGACGTGGCCCTCGGTTTGGCGCAGTTCGTGTTCCTCGCGATTGAATCCGGAGCCATCGTCTTTGACGGTCGTGCATACGCCGCCGGATTCTGACGCGGCAATTGTTATCTCCACTCGCTTGGCATTCGCATGCTTCGTGACATTGCGAATGGATTCCTGTGTCATCCGATAAAGAAGCGCCTGATCTTCGTCTCCGAGACTTGGCGGATCGATTGAAAGCACGATTTCAACTCCCGATCGCGAGAGTGGCGCGGTGAGATCGAACACGGCAGCGTGTAGGCCTTCATTGCGAAGGCGCGGTGGTGCAACTGTCACGATCATCGTGCGAAGTTCGCGCACTGCTTGGCGGATCTCGCTCGATGTTTCGTTGAGCGACTCTGCGAGCGGCTTGTTTCCTTGTTGATCGGCGTCTGCGGCGGAAGCGCTGAGTGAATAAGAGGTTCCGACAAGGCGTTGCACGACCCCATCGTGCAGATCGGCGGCAATTCTTCGGCGTTCGGTTTCGCTCGTCTCGATATTGCGCCGCAGAAGCGTTTCGCGCTCGGCTTGACCTTGTTCCAGTTTGCGTGCCAGGCCGAGTGCAAGTGGAATCTGCACTACAAGGAGTACGAGTAGTCCACCGACAAGTGCCGGCGCGATAGCCGTAAGAAGCTGTGAAGTGTTTCGCTCGACAGCGTTGTAGCGCAGGTATGCCTCAAACAAGATTGTCGTGCCGTTTGGCGTGTCAATTCCGTCGTATACCTCGAGCAGCTTGTGAAACTGCCGTTCGGATTGGTTTTCGGGCTTGTTGAGGTTGCTGACGTCAGCGACAGCAATACCGTCGAATGCGTGTTGCTCCTCCTCTTCAAGAGTGAACTTCTTGCCGATGAGTGATGTCTCGTCCGAATAGAGAATTGTGCCGTCTCGTGCCCAAAGTTTGACGCGAACAACATCGTTGCGCAGCACGCGATCACGTACGACCTTGTCCACGGCGGCAATTGCAGTTGGGTCTGCGGTGACGATGCCTTCTTGAAGAACGGGGGCGATTGCGTTTGCCCCGGTGGCAAGCGTGACGTCACTCGCATTGCGAACCGCTTCTTTGCGCGCAACGCCCTTCGCGAGCACAAACGTGCCAATTGAAATGATTGCAATCGACGCGACCGCTGCCGCAGTGAACTTGGCGACCGTGACCCTGGGTGACTGGCGTTGCACGATCCTCAGTGTTGTCCGTTTGTTTGTGGTCTGCTCATTTACCCTTGCCGCTGCTGTGACCACCCGAGGAGGCGTCGTCTGACGCCCCGCCGCCGTGGTGGCCGCTGTCTTCT
>JBBSGY010000234.1:0-5061 GCA_038253645.1 Acidimicrobiales bacterium | reverse complement strand
CTCAATGGCAAAAATGCGCTTTTCGATATGCGCTGCACGAAGAAACAGATCATTGAAGGTCTCGACATTGGAAGTGTCGCTCGTGATCACGAACAGCGGTTTTCTGAACCTCGTGACAAGGCCTTCCAAGTCGACGTAGTTGACTCGACCGATGAGTTCATCGGTGACGACAAATGGCACTTCCCAGTTGACCTTTGTGAGATGGTCGGAAACGCGCTCCGTATATGACGCGAACAGCGGATGTGCCAGCGGGCCCATATCGAGCAAAACGACTCCATCCAACCGCGTGTCGTCGGCTGAGAGCGCCACGGTTCCGCCCATGCAATGACCCACGACGAGGATCAACGGCGTTTCGGAAAAGCCGACGTCGCGTGACTTGAAGTAATCGATGGCGGTTTCGAGATCATACGCGTGATCTTCGATCGAGTAGTCGTCAAACTTTCGTTGGTCATCGTCCATTCCGTACGCGTCGAAGCGAAATGAGGAGATGCCGGCTTCGTGCAGACGACGAGACGTCTCGACGAAAAGGCTCTCATTGCGATGTCCCCGAAAACCGTGCACGAAAATTACAAGAACAGGACGTTCCGCTGCAACTCGAAGAACGAGACTGCCGTGAATCACACGTGTGATTCGGGAATTGCGTGATTCAGGAATCGGGATTCGTACCGTCTTGTCCATCGCCGAACATTATGCCTTTCATGCGATCCCGTGGCGAAGAAAGGCCGCGGCTGTTTCGGTAACGAATCGAGCGTCACCGGGCTCGTCGAAACCGTGGTCGCAATCAAGCGTCACAAACGAGGCGTTCGACATTTCATTTGCAGTGTCGCGGGTCGTCTTCCACGGGACATACGTATCGAGCGCACCGTGAATGAACATTGTCGGCTGGGTGAGCTTGCGCACTTGAGCGGCGATATCCCATTTGCGCGCACTGTCCAAAAACGGTTGGCCGATTGGAAATACTCCGTCGATCAGCTTCGTCCCGCCGGATTCGAGTGAACTGACCGACTCTGGGCCGAGCGTCTTGCGAGCCCATTCGGTAGCAGGATCGAACAGGGTGGCGAACACCTCGAGCACCGGGTAGAAGAAGACGATCGTCGCCGGTGAATCAGGCAGCTCGTTCGCAACCACCGCTGTCGCACACGCTCCGAAGCTGCAACCAGCCATGCCGCCGAGCACCCCGACACTCTCGATGTATGCAACAACAGTTCGCATGTCAGCAACCGCAGAGTCGATCGACACGAAACCGTCCACACCATCACTCTTGCCGTGGCCACGAAAATCGAACCTCAACGTCGCGAGACCGTGACGGGCGAGTTTCTCCACCAGCCCGTCAAACAATCCTGGCCGCTCGTCGGTTCGGCCTTCGGTGTGATCAACGGTGATGCCGTGCGCGAGGACGACAAATGGTGCATCGGGCGATGGAACCTGCTGAATCGCGAACAAGCCTTTCTCCGCAAGCGCTACAACTTCGATTTCGTTCACGATGAAAGAACAAGAATGCGCCCGCATTCTTCGCAGTTGACGACCTCGTCGGGCTTGGCGCTTTTCACGCGGTCCAATTCCCGTGCAGCAAGCGACAAATGACATCCGCCGCATTGCATTCCCTCCAGCGCAGCAACGGCAACTCCTCCAAGTCTTGGACGCAGTGCTTCGTACTTCACAAGCAGACTCGTATCAACTTCTTTCGCCAATTTTTCACGTGTGTCACGTTGGCTCGCGAGTTGCGCATCGATTTCAGCTTCGGACTCATTGAGCTCCTGCTGTGTCACACCCAGACGCGCGGCGAGATCACGCGCTTCGCCTTCGAGCCTCGCAACCTCGATTTGCTTAGGCTCGAGTTGTTCCATGACTTCGAGCGCGTTGTCTTCAAACGATGACAAACGAACTTTGAGATGCGCGACCTCTTCAGTCATCGCTTGAGCATCTTTCGGCGATATCGGCTCGGTTCCATAAAGTCGCGCGTTGATTGCCGAGATACGCTGTTCTGCGCCCGAAACCTCGGCCTCGCTCGCAACCAACTGCGACGCTGTCGCATCTCGGTCTCTGCTCGCTGCTTCGAGTTGTCGCCGCAACTCAGCGGCTTCTTTCAATTGCGCTGACAATGCATCGCGTTGCGGCAGGCCGGCTCGCTTGTGTATTAGTTGGTCTATCAGCGTGTCTTCGCGTTGAAGTTCGAGCAAGCGGCGCAGTGAAAAACTCATGACTCAACTCCGAATAGTTCCAAGCATGGCTCCAAGTTTTCGATTGTGACGTCGTACATGTCTTTTGTGCGGTTGAGCCAGCGTTCTTTTGTGAGATGGAAGTGAAGCGCTTCAACGCGCTTGCCCTCTACATCTATTATTTCAACTCCGTTCGGCTCGTAGTGCAGACTCTTGCTGACGCCGAGCGAGGCCGGATTGTCGCTGAAAGCGTTCGAGTTTGCGAAGTGGGCGTCAAGACCGGCGAACGCGAGATGCAAGGCGGCGGCGCGCATCTCTTTGCCGAACCCGCAACCCTGAAATCTCCGACCCAACCAAGAACCGGTATCAATAGTGCGGCGAATCGCGAATTGATCACCCGAGATGCCCTGTGAGCCGATGACCGCCCCATCTCGAAGCACGGCCAGACTCACTTTCCAATCCTCCGGTGTCCACGTGCCGCGCCGTGACCAATGGTGCTGAAGCGCCATGCGTTCTTGTTCAGGCGACGGTCGACGAGTCCACGGAACGACAAACGGCATTACCTCTGGAGCGTGAATGCCCTTCGCTGCCAGTTCGACCATCGCGAATAGGTCGTCGTCCGAAGGCGGACGCAACTCGAGACGCTCGGTCTTGACCCGCAGATCAAACAAGGGCCAGAAAGTATTCGCCATTCACCCCAAGCTAGGCGTCCCCCGCCGACCTTTGTCCCCTCAGGGGGACATAGCCCCCCTGAGGGGACAAAGGTCGTTTCAACGCGAGTAACATCGCCGTTACCGATCGGGGAGCCCAAGGGCGTTTGGGCTGAGAGGGTGACAGCAGCCGTCGCCGACCCGTCGAACCTGAACTGGCTCGCACCAGCGGAGGGAATCGGCGCTGGCTTCTTGCCGTCCGCTTCTCTGGCACGAGTACGTGCATTGAGATCACGCCGAGGCGTGGAAGCGGAAGGAGAGCAAATGATCATGGAGATTCATGTCTCACCGAATTTCCCGGGCGATGCGAGTCAGTACCAACACGTCGAAGCTGCCATCGCAGAGATCCAGAGCAGCGGGCTCAACCACGAAGTCGGGGCGCTCGGCACAACGTTGTCCGAACTCGTCGCCCCCTTCAGATGAATCGTTGGATTCTGCCGGCATTCACAATTGCACTGCTCGGCTTCGTTTGGCAGGTGAGCGTCCACGTGTTCGACATTCCCTCCTACATACTGCCGCCACCATCGGCCATTTGGAGCGCGTTCTGGGAAGTAAGGCCGACGCTTCCGGTGCACATCAAAACCACTTTCATTGAAGCTTTCGGCGGGCTTTTACTAGGCGCAGCCGTCGGAGCGGCACTTGCCGGAACTCTGTGGGCATGGCCATTCGCGCGACGCACGTTGTTTCCTCTCATCGTGGTAAGTCAGAGCGCGCCAATTCTGGTTCTCGCACCGCTGCTCGTTTTGTGGTTTGGTTTCGGACTATTGCCGAAAGTCATCGTGGTCGCACTTGCAGCCAGCTTCTTTCCGATTGTTGTCGCGACGGTGCAAGGGCTCGCCGCCACGGACAAGGACATGCTCGATCTGTTTCGCAGCATGGGCGCATCCCGCAGACACACGGCACTGTTCGTGCTCGTTCCGTCAGCTGCTCCCCCGTTCTTTGCCGGACTCCGAATCGCAGCGAGTTATGCGGTCGTTTACGCAGTAGTCGCTGAATGGATCGGCTCGCAACATGGCCTCGGCGTCATGTTGACGCGCGCGCAATCGTCGTTTCGCGCTGACCGCGTGCTCGTCGCGGTGACATTCATCGCACTAATGAGTCTGATCCTGGTTTCGCTCGTCAACCTCCTCGCCCGTCTCACTATGCCGTGGCAGTCGTCTCTGAAAGGACACTCGTGATCAAACGTATTCTTATCGTGACATTTGCACTCGTGATGCTTACCTCCGCGTGTGGTGGCAGCGCTAGTGCGCCGGCGCCCAAATTGGTCAAGAAGGTCAAGTTGATGCTCGACTGGACCCCGGACACAAACCATTCAGGTGTGTATCTCGCGAAGGACCGCGGCTACTACAAAGACGCCGGGATTGATGTCGAGATCTTGCAGCCCGGCGCGCAAGGCTCGCTTGCGTCGTTGGGAACAGGCGATGTGGATTTCGCGATCACTCCCGAAGAGCAACTCATACCGGCACGCTCGCAGGGCGTACCGGTTGTTTCGATCGCAGCTCTGTTGTCGACCAACACCACCAGTCTCGTGTCGCTCGCAAGCGACAACATTACGCGTCCAAAGGATCTCGAAGGCAAGACATACGGTGGATACGGCGCTCCTCTCGAAAAGCAACTTGTTGACAGCCTGGTCAAATGTGACGGCGGCGACCCGACGAAGGTGAAATACGCCGAAGTCGGTGAGGTTGATTACCGGGCGGGCATGGAGCAGAACAAATTTGACTTCGCCTGGTTGTTCGATGGTTGGGACGTAATGCGTCTTCAGCAACAAAACGTCGCGATCAACAAGATCACTTTCGCTGACCACTTCAACTGCATTCCCGATTGGTACACACTCCTACTCGCGACAAACGAAGCAAAGATCGCGAAAGATCCCGAAACCGTGCGGGCATTCATGAAAGCCACTGCCCATGGTTATCGCGATGCAATCTCAGAGCCGTCAACTGCGGCTGATTCGCTCTTGAAAGCGGCGCCCGAACTAGACGCGAAATTGGTTCGTGCGAGTCAGCCTTTCGTCTCAGGCAAATACGCGGCAAATAGCCAAAGTTGGGGCGAAGAGACCAAGACGTCATGGGCCGCGTTCGAAGAATTCCTACGCAGTTCAAAACTCATTGAGAAACCAATCGACATCGAGAAGGCATTCACGAATGACTTCCTTCCCAAGTCTTGAGCCGACCGGCGCGCTGGAGGTT
>JBBSGY010000233.1:0-5088 GCA_038253645.1 Acidimicrobiales bacterium | reverse complement strand
TGATCAGGCCGAGCCCGATCAGTTCCCAGGGGCCGGGATTTTCGATGTGTGAGGTGAGCGGTCTGTGCGGGCGAAAACGGCGGAGACCGACAACAATGCAGGTCACAGCCACGATCGTGACCAGAAGTAGGCACCCGGGCGCGAACAAGCCCTTTGGCATCAACATCGAGATGCCGAGAGAAGCTAGAGCTAGTCCGAGGAGAGCCGCTCGCAGCGCTGGGAACACACTCCGTATATCGGTGCGTTCACGCCCTAAATGAATGGGCTCTGAACACAACGTCGGATATGTCGGATCTATGAACTCAGAGCCGAATCATTGCGAAAATATTTCAGTTTGACTACTGACAGCGGCCAAATCGCTATGTACCCTCTCTTTTCACGACGTGTCCCAGCCGGGGGACCACTCACACTGCTCCCCAGGGGCAGAGGAATGAAAGTTCACTGCTCCGCAGGGGTAAGGAACGAATTCCAGTGAGCGGTGGCGAAGACCTTCGATGAAGTACCAAACCCCCGAGCTGGAGTATCAATGGCAGTAACTGGTTCCACCGCGATTCCCTTGAACGCGGAGACCGCACCCGACCACGCTCTCGACTGGCGAGACCAGGCAGTGTGTTCGAGAGAGGAGAACACTCCCCTCTTTTTCCCGGTAGGCATCACAGGCGCAGCCGCTGCGCAGATCGAAGTCGCGAAGGCCGTTTGCATAACGTGCCCTGTTCGCCAGGAGTGCCTGGAGCACGCAATCACCACGAACCAGGAATACGGAATCTGGGGTGGCACCAGCGAAGAAGAACGCAGGGTTCTTCGGCGCACTTGGCGTGCAGAGCAACGTACGCTGCGAGCGAAAGTTGCTGCAGAACGCAAAGCACAGCGCGACGTGCAGCGCTCCGACGAGGAGCGTCGCCGGGCTTCGTAAGCCTTTCACGAGCGACTACATCGCTGCGATCGAAATTGGTGAATAGCGCGGCCCGTACTTCGGCGCTCGCAAACCACTGATGACAACCAGGCGTGCTGCAAGACCTCGTCGTGGACGAAACGGCTCGAGCATCTCGAGCATCTCTTCGTCAGTCGAACGAGGTTGGTTCGCAAGAGCCCAGCCAACCTGATTCGCAAGGTGAAAGTCTCCGACACTTACCGCGTCGACATCACCCAGCGCGGTCTGTGCAACTTCTGCAGCGGTCCATACACCAATGCCCGGAATTGCACGCAAGCGCAAAGTCGCATCCGCCGCTGGAAGAGAGCAGGCCTCTTCCAGCCGGCGGGCGCATTTGGCGGCGACACGCAGTGTTTCCGCCCTTTTTCGCTCGACACCGAGTTTGTGAAATGCCCACGACGGCATACTTGCAATCTGTTCAGCCGAGACCGGCAACAACAGTTTTGGCCCGACTTTTGCGGGTGCCACTTCTGCAAAGCGGTAAACGAGTCTTCGCCATGAGCTTTTCGCTTCCATGGTCGTGACGCGCTGACCGATCACGGAAAACGTCACCGCCTCGAACACGGCTCGTGACTTCGGAATGCGAAGGCCCTGGGCGTGTCGGAGCGTCTCGTCGAGTAGCGCGTGACCGAAAGGTGAGTCGTCTTGGTTCTCGCCTACAAGATCCGCGAAGTGCTCAGCCGACCATTCCGCACCGTCGCCCCACGCATTGAGCCTCGCTGTATTTCCCATCGCCTCGATCCGCGTGGTTACGGGACCCCGGGGCGTGCGCGATGCGCGCCAGGAAACGTTGCCATCCCACCGCGCTGTCGGGTCGAAGCGGCCCTGTTGCAGCGGACCGAGCGTGAGCCGCAACGACAGTGGTCTGTTCAGCTCGATGGAATGTTGGATCACTCGCGACACTCTACGGAAGGGGTGCGACATCTTCAGTTCTCTCGGGGGTTCAGTTCTCTCGGAGGAGGTGCCCGCCCTTCGGGCGGAGGTGAGATGCTGGCGGGCGATGAAGCTCTCCGAAGACCTCCGCTGGCGTGGCCTGATTCATCAGACCACCTCGCCTGAACTAGACGCCCAACTCGACGCCGGCGGTCTCACGTTTTATTGGGGCTGCGACCCGACGGCCGACTCTTTGCACGTCGGAAATCTTCTGGGCGGCGTGACCATTCGGCGGCTCCAACACGGAGGGCACCGCCCGATCGTGCTGGCCGGTGGTGCCACGGGTCGAATCGGAGACCCGAGCTTCAAGGCAACGGAGCGCCCGCTTCTGGATGACGCGAAGATCGACGCGAACGTTGCCGGAATCCAACGGCAGCTTCGGAGTTTTGTGGACTTCGACGCTGACAATGGCGCAATCCTCGTCAACAACCTCAGCTGGATTCGCGACATGAGAGTCATCGAGTTTCTGCGCGACGTCGGCAAGCACTTCACGGTTAACCAGTTGATTTCCCGTGAATCGGTTCGCGCGCGACTTGAAGACCGCGAACAAGGCATTTCGTTTACAGAATTCAGTTACACGCTGCTACAGGGTTACGACCATTTGCATCTGTTTCGTGAGTACGACTGCGTTTTGCAAGTTGGTGGCAGCGATCAGTGGGGAAACATTCTCTCCGGCGTCGAACTCGTCAGACGAAGCGACGCGAAAACAGCACACGGTTTGTGCTGGCCGCTGGTCACAAAGGCGGATGGAACCAAGTTCGGTAAGTCTGAAAGCGGATCCGTCTGGCTGGATCCGGCGCGCACGAGTCCGTACCAGTTTCATCAGTTCTTTCTTCGTACTGACGACGAGACCGTCGGCAAGTACTTGCGGTACTTCACGTTCTTGTCTCATGGCGAGATCGAAGCGCTCGATGTCGACACGTTGGACCATCCCGCAGAGCGTCGCGGGCAACACGCTTTGGCCGACGCGGTCACGACACTTGTGCACGGTGAGGTCGAGACGCAGCGCGCGAAGCGAGCCGCGGAACTGTTGTTCAGGGGCGATATCACCGCAATGGACGAAGCGATGTTGTTGCAGGTGTTCTCGGAGGTTCCTTCGGCAAAGTTTGCGCGTGGCTCGGTTGCCGTCATCGACGCACTGGTAGAGCTTCAACTTTCGCCATCGAAGTCGGCTGCTCGCAAGGCGATCGAACAAGGTGGAGTCACGGTTAACGCCGAGCGCATGGCAAATGTCGACGCAACGATTGGCAGTTTGTTGCACGATCGCTACGCAGTAATCCGCAGGGGCAAGAAAGAATATGGTCTTGTCAGCTTCGGCTGACACGGCTTGCAAATCGAGGCAGGCCGCGTCACATCTCGTGCGTTTTCCTGCGTCTGTACAGCCGTAATCGGAGTCCGCGAGCGGGCTTCAGCGGCCGAAAGGACTCATGAAATGAGTTTTAGTGCCTCAGTCACACTCTCGGACCGATCGGCGACAATTCCCTGCATTCCCAGTTGCAGGGCGGTGTCGACGTTGCGTGCCAAATCGTCAACGAACATGCATTCCTCCGCCGCGAGGCCAAGCAGGTTGAGCGCGTGTTCGTAGATGCGCCGGTTCGGCTTCTCAGCGTTGCAGTCGGACGAGAAAACCAATACGTCGAACAGAGTGTCGAAGTCGATGTTTGTCGCAAGTTCGAGCAAGGCGTCGCGATCATTGTTCGAAACAAGACACGTACGCGTGCCGCCGGCGCGCAATAAGGCGATCACTTCGATGACAGGTACAACCGGCTCGATCACCCATGCCGCGCCGTCTTCGCCGATGAAAGAGCGGCGAATGTCCGCGACAACGCCGGTGAAATCGAACAGTACGGCTTTGATCACAGCGCGCTCCTAATTCGAGCGGCGACTGCGTCCAATTCGGCGTGATCCGCGTACTTGAGCCTTGGCCACATGAAACCTCGCAAGCCATCTTTCTTGCGCCGCGGAACGACGTGTACGTGAAGATGATCCACGCTTTGGCTGACACCGTTGTTCGATGCATTGAAGATGCCGTCGGCCTCCATGGCTGATTTCACGGCAATTGACAGCCGTTGTACGCACGAGAACAGGGGAGTGAGCAAATCTTCCGGCAACTCCATCAAATTGCGCACGTGTGGACGTGGAATCACCAGAACATGGCCTTTGAAGAGCGGTCGGTGATCCAGGAAGGCGATGACCTGCGGTTCGTCGAGGACCATTGCGACCTCGAGCCCGCCGTCGCGGGCTTGGCAAAACTTGCAGACATCCGTCGAGGCGCTTATGTGCGACGATTTCGCCATGACCGAATCTCCTGTCACCTTCTCGCAGGGTCTCCCCGAGACAGTTCTACCTCCCATGGCCGACAACCTCGTCAAAGAGTTGCACGAAGCGACGGAAGCGGGCGATGACCGCCATGGGGCGATCGGGGAGGTCATCAAGAAGGACCCGACATTCCTCGATGCATGGGCGCGACTCAGTGAATCGGCGCGTGACGACGTGGAAGGTTATGCCTACGCTCGTATCGGCTACCACCGCGGGCTCGACGCTCTCCGCAAGGCCGGCTGGCGGGGTAACGGCTATGTGAGATGGCGTGAGGTTCCGAACCAGGGCTTTCTTCGCTCACTCGAATACCTCCGTCAGAGGGCAATGGCAATCGGCGAGACGGTCGAGTCAGAACGCTGCGATCTCTTTCTCCACCAACTCGATCCGGAATGGAAGAGCCTCCAACTACCAGCCTTCCGAGAACCAGTCTTCCGAGATAAGTAGCTCGCGTCCGATTAGCGTCGGAACGTGGCAACTCCGAACGATAAAGAAGTCACCGAAGTAGCAAACGAGCTTGCACGGTCGAGCGCGTCGACGAAGTCGCACGTTTACTCGATGTCGTTCTGGAACGAACGCCTTCTCGAATGGTCGTTGTCGCGACCGGAGTTCAAAGCACAGCTCTTTCGTTTCGTTGATGTGTTCCCTGCAACGACCGACAGCTCCGATGTATTGCGTCATGTCGAGGAGTATCTCGGCAACCCGGACGTCCCGGCGCCATTGCGTACAGCGATCAGCATCGCAGGCCATGTTCCATTTGGCGCGAACGTCACCGCTTCACAAGCGCGCAAGAACGTTTCGCGCATGGCCAAACAGTTCATTCTTGGAACAACCGTTGAAGAAGCTGTGCAGGGCGCTAAAGGTCTATGGGACGGCGGCAGCGGTTCGGTTGTCGACCTGCTCGGCGA
>JBBSGY010000232.1:0-5111 GCA_038253645.1 Acidimicrobiales bacterium | reverse complement strand
TTGCGATACCTGAGTATTCCGAGGCAATGATGCGACGAAAGGTCGATGACGCTCCGAAGGTCGCTGTTACGGTATTCGACGCGCCGCCTATGATGTTGGTGGCATAACAGATGCCCAGCATCTGGTGGGCAGTTGCATTGCGGGTGAGAACGGCATTGGAGAACGTGTCACCTTTCGTGTCTGAGCAGGTGAAGGTCAAAGATGCCTGGTCATCGAAGGACACGATTGCGATAATTGCGTTGCCTGCTGTATTGGCAGAACTGAAAGTCGCACCGAGCGTCGTGCCGGTGGCGTTGTTGGTTGCACCGTTCGATTGCACATAAGTCGGCGTTGTTGCTGCGCTCGCGGGATGCGCTGGTGCGAAGGCCAACAACGTTGCGGTTAGTAGAACACCAGTGCCGAGAGCAATGCGACATCGAGAACGCCTACCGCGTTGTGTAGGACGAAAACCTTTCAACACCCGACATCCCCCTTGGACCGGTTTCGAATCACAAACAAAAGAATTCCGGCGTGAACGTAGCGACGGTTTGTCGAGCGTGCTCGTCAATTTCGTGAACGGGGTTGCCGGAGAAAGCGTTTTGTCATGCTTACGTCATCAAGGACGCATACGCTGCTGAAAGATCTGGCGGTGAATACGCGTTTCAGCGAACATCGTGGTGGTCACAGATCACAGTATGACGAAGCTCGCCACAGAGATCGATCCGGTTTTACACTCTCATGACATAACCGAGATTCGTGCATTTACCTAGCGCAAAACTTAGACGGGCAATGGCGGACCTATTTGCTCGCGCCAACGTGTCCCAATTTTGCATCGCATTGCGAGCCCTTGTTCTGCTGCTGAGTATGGAAACTTTGGCTGCTCAACCTCATCGCATCAGGGTCTGACAGCAACCGGCTGGTTGGATGAGGACCTGCTCAAGCTGGGATCACAAGCCGGAATCGGTGCCGACCCCAGTTGTCGCTGCTCGTGCTCATGGGCCCGTATTCAATTCAAGCCGTGTCCAGAGCCACGTGTTCCCCAGGTTACGGATGATGGTCGGGCAAGTCATTCGCGTAAAGCACGGCGTCGCCCGACTCGGCGTGCTCACGGACCCAGGCAACAGCGTCTGAAAGCCTGCCGACAGTCATCGTCTCGAGAGATGTGCCCTTCGCTCCCTCGAGGAGCGCTTTTCGGTTGGTGCTGCCGATGATGATGAGGTGTGTCGCCGACTCCGCTGACGCCTGCGCAAAGGCCGTGTTCGCGCTGGACTGTTTGTGACCGAGCTCGACCATTCCCGGCGTCACGACAATGCGCCGAGTTCCTGCTGTTGCCGCCAGCGCTGCGAGCCCTCGCTCAACACCCGCAGGATTGAGGTTGTAGGTGTCGTTGATGACCGTGACGCCCTTCGCGTTCACAGCGACTTCGCGACGGTTCGCCACTGATGGAAGCGTTTGCAAGCGCTCGGCGATGTCATCGACCGGCACTTCCAACTCAAGTGCAACTGCTACCGCGCACGCAATGTTGCTTGGCGCAATCGTGGCGTCCTGGATCTTCGCAATCACGCTTCCATCAACAGTTATCGACGTCACGTTGTCCGTTGTCGGAGCGAGCACACGGGCCGTCTCCCGCTTCGTGCCACAACGCCATACGGCCTTGCCGTCTTCTTCGAGCGCGTTTGCGAGATGGTCAAGGCGATCGTCATCGATGTTGAGCACGCATACCTGCGCCGTTTCGAAAATCTCGGACTTCGCCGCAATAATCGCCGCCTCACTGCCAAAACGCTCCAAATGCACAGGGCCAACCGCAGTGAACACGCTGATCGTGGGCGGGCAGAACTCACACAGCTCGGCGATCTCTCCGAATCCGTAGGTACCCATCTCAGCGATGAAAACATCCGTTCCGGGTGTCAACTGCTCGTTGATTGCACGGCTCAGCCCGTTACGATTGTTGAAACTCGCCGGCGATGCAAACACTGTGCGAGTGCCTTCAAGTAAGTGCTCAAGTGCGTTCTTTGTCGTGGTCTTTCCATACGAACCGGTGATACCAACAACAAGTGGGGCGACTTGATCAAGCCGCTTTGTTGCTTCGGCAATGAAGCCGTTCGCGATTTTGTTTTCCCACGGTCGTGTAACCACTAGGCCAAGCTCTACAAATGTCGGCGCGAACAGAACAACCGCGGCGATCGTAAATGCGAATGCCCCTAGAATCGCACCGATACAGACCACGATTCCCTGGAGAGCAAGAGTTGCCACAGCAAGTGTCTTGAGGCGGCGCGTCCACGCGAGTGGAGACGTTCGACCCTTCGGTGACAGACCCAGTGGACCAATCGCCAACGCGATCGCGGTGACGATGACTGCCGCCGGAAACACCGGAGCGAGAATGAACGCCAAGAGTCCGACACCCCACAGCGCCGCGTTCTTCGGCATGCCATACCACCAGCGACGAACGAACACCGAGACGGCGCCGGTCAGGTAGTGCTCTCGCTGCGCGACCCGAAGCCAGCGCAGATCCGTGAAAACAAGCGCAATGAAACCAAGCAAAACCTCGGCTGCGGTTACCGAAGACACTTGTTGATTGCCTCACGAATGGGTAGCGGGAATTCGGTGGGCAACCAGTGTGAACCACCGGGGACTGTGGTCATGTCAACATCGTTGATGAGTTGCGCTGCTTCTTTGGCTATCGCAAGCGGCGCCTCCGTGTCGTTTTCGCCCCAAACGAGCTCGACGTGACACTGGACCTCTCGCAATTGCTGCTCATATGACTCATTGACCAAACGTACGAACACGTCGCGCATAACGCCTGATGCTGCGCGGTAATCGGCTGAGCCGCGTTTGCGCCGAACCTGCTCCAGTCGCGCGTCACTCAGCACTCCGGTGCGATTCGCGAACTTGATGGCTCGGTACAAGAACGCCGGCTTTTTCGCAGTTGTTTTCTTGCGAAGCAAAGGGGTGCCCGTGAGCACCAAAGCATCGATCGCGTTCGGGTGGTTTGCAGCGAGCTGCAGCGCGATTCGCCCACCAAATGAGTGGCCCACAATTACCAGCGGACGTGCCATCTCACGCAGCACGGGCTCGACCGCCTCCGCATATTCCTTTGCGCCCCAAACAGACGTGGGTTCGGGCGATGAGCCGAAGCCCGGAAGGTCGAGTGTGATCGCGTCAAAACCCTCGGTGACTTTTTGCAGATCGGTGTTGTCCTTGCGCCAGCCGTGCAACGCAAGTACGTGAGCGGGCGTTTCGCCTTCTCGCGCACCAAAAAGCGTTCCGTTCGCAAAAGAGCTCAAAACGCGCACGGCGCTGACGATACCCGCCCGGTTGTGTTGATCCGATGACGCTGCCCCCGACGACACTGCCCCCGATGACATTCCTGAAGGTGAACAACTGCCTTCAACCACCTTTCTGGCCCACTCGACTTGGATTGGGCCACTACAATGTGTCCTCAATGTCGCATTGGCTTTCTATTGAGGTTTTAAACGGTTCGTATGCAGCGCGTCATTGGGCTGACACGCACGGTGATGACCTCGCCGAGGCAGCGGTGACCACCGAAGCAACTGACTTCGAAATCAAGCGCACCGCATGGGGCGTCGTGTTCGAAGTCGCCTTCAGAACCGATGCCGAATGCGAGAAGTTCAAGAACCTCGAAATCGTCAGAAATGCCATCCGCAATGCTCCTGATCCCAAAACCGGTGTGCTGATCTACCGAGGTCGTAGTACCGACGCCGGTCACGTGGGTCCACGCAAGCCGAAGCCCAAGACGGGTTCCGGTTCTGCGGCTCTTGCTTTGCCGATCAATGCAATGCCTTTCCTCGAGGCACTGCCCGCCTTTTTCACCGACACAGTGTTGGACCGGCGCGTGCTCACCTCAGCTCGCTGAGCCACCGTGCCCCACGAGTTCGACCCCCTGATCGAAGCTTGGTCCGAGTACTTCGCGCATTTGGACTGGAAGCAACTCATCCAAGGCGCAACTCCCCGCCCTTCCGGCTGTGGCGACATCTATGAGTTTGCAAATCCCATCGATCGGCCCGGCGAGAGCATCGCCATCGCCGACATGCGATCGCTCGACGTCGCCGAGCCGCACTTTCACATCAACGGTGAAGTGGAGATATATCTCATCCTGCAGGGCAGCGGCATTGTCGTTGTCGGCGACGACCAGCGCTTCGTCGGCCCCGGCGACGTGATCGTCATTCCGCCGGGCTACGCGCACTACACAATCCCCCAAGACGGTCTCGTCCTGGGGCTGGTCAATAATCCGCCATTCAACCCTGCTAACTACGTTCTCGTTGGAGACGCGGCAACTGACGTTCACTTCGACCCTGCACGTTTCGCCACGTTGGCTTCGCGTGCAAAGGAGACTTCGATCGCCGGATTGCTGGAGACGTTGACGAACAAACTCGATGCGTGGGCCGCCATTGTGCTGTCGCCTTCTCAAAGCGGAAAGCTGCTTGCGTGCCGCGCCCGTTATAACTTGCCGGCGGACTGGGCAGTCAACGGCAACCGGCTCGACAGCGAAAGTCACAACGCAACTGCCTACAACTCGCAAACCGAAAACGTAGACAACAAAGTCATCGCCGATCTGCCTCCGTCGGGGGCCACTACGCGTCACCGAATGACGGCAACTGCAGCCGTCTTGATTCCTGGCGATGCAACGCTTGAAGTACTTGCCGACACGGACGGCTACGAGTTCGACGAAGAGAAGCTTGCCATCATGCGTGAAGTGGCAGCCGAAATTGATTCCATTCTGCTTCGCTGATCAGGCATGTGGCGCCAGTTGCGGACAACCGTTGACGGCCCAGCTGCTATCGAATTCGAAGTGCCAAGGTTCGTTTACATAACGCCTGCAGATTCCGAATGAGACACCGTTTTTCTCGAGCCACATTGCGCCGGGTACCGCGACATCAACTGCGTTACCGGAGACATGTGCGGATTCGCGAGGGGGAAGCACCCACTGTCTGGCAGCCGCTGCCGAGCCGTACTTTTCGATTGCATCACGATAAAGCGAGGCTTGCCCCTCCGCGCTGCGATGCGCGGAATTTACGTGTAACTCGGTTCCATTCCTCGATGCAACAAAAAATGCCTGGGTGAACGCATCAGCCGCATCGGACAACATCCCATCGAATTCCGGCAGTGCCTCC
>JBBSGY010000231.1:0-5115 GCA_038253645.1 Acidimicrobiales bacterium | reverse complement strand
GCCGACATTTGCCATCACGGTTGGCCTTGTTGAAGACGGTGTTGCCACGATCGGAGTCGTTGCCGAGCTGCGTCCTCTTTACGACAATCATGTCCCGTCGGGTCAATTGTCACCCGAGCGTGAGCCCGGGTTGCAGGTTGCCAAGACATTCGTTGGGTACAAGACAGAGCGGGGCTACGTGACCACTATTAATCAGACCGAAGCCATCACATTGCAAGTTGACACCGCCCGTTCGACTGCGGCTGTCATGACTACGTCGCCGGAAGTCATGTTTCACGACGCAAACGGCCGGCGCGATTACGTGAAGGAGGGTGGATTCGAGGCGTTGCTAGCGGGCATGGGGCAACGACGGCCCATCGTCGACGGAAACATCATTCGCATTCTGCAAACATCCGATGGGTGCAGCGTTGCCTACGAGCGTGATCTCACTGCTGAAGACATTGCTGCAGCAGGACCCATTCTTGCCGGACTTGGCGTCAACGTGACTGATCAACAAGGTAGCGCTCTGGAATTCGGTGATCTCACCAAGGAATATGTTGCTTTGGCCGGAACCGAAGCACTTGTCGGGCGAGCTGTTGAGCTCATAAGCGGTGGCGAACGATCGGCATCCGAGTCGCTCCGATCGAAAGGTGAACTACCTTCGCATCCGTATTTCGACTCCCTGTTTACCCACTCCCCATCAACCGGCTATGCACAAAAGTTCACCGGCACCGATAGCTACTGAAACGGGAATAGCACGATATGGATGACATCGTCCGCCTCGCGCGGCCGGAAATCTACGCAATGAAACCATACAGCTCGGCTCGAACGGAGGGTAAGCAGGAAGCGTCTATCTATCTCGATGCCAACGAGAACCCGTATCCGCCGTTTCCCGGGACGGATGATTTGGTCGGTCTCAACCGATACCCGGAACCACAACCACTAGCACTCATCAACAGTTTCGCTGAGCTGTTCGACGTGCAACGTGAGCACATATTCCTGTCTCGCGGCGCCGACGAAGCAATTGACCTTCTGGTTCGCGCCTTTTGCGCCGCCGGTACGGATGGCATCTTGATAACACCTCCAACCTTTGTCATGTACGAGACTGCGGCAAAGGTCCAGGGTGCAGCGGTGCACCGCGTGCCGCTCATCCAGCGCGAAAGCTTCGAGCTCGACGTCGAAGCAATGCTCTCGGCACAGGCTGCGAATCCCACGACGAAACTCATCTTCATCTGTTCGCCTAACAATCCGACGAGCAACCTCATGAATCGTCACGACATCAAACGGCTAGCGTTGGAGCTGTTGGGCAGAGCGCTCGTCATCGTCGATGAGCTCTATCTCGACTATTCCGGTCAGCCGTCGCTGAGCAACGAAATCGGCGAGCACCCGAATCTGGTTGTCTTGCGTTCGTTGTCGAAGGAGTACAGCTTCGCCGGCGAAAGACTCGGCATCACTGTCGCCCACCCTGAGGTCATCGGCATTCTCAAACGCATCATGGCGCCGTATCCACTGGCGGTATCTGCTACACGCGCGGCGTCTGCCGTTGTCACACCCGCCGGCGTTGCGTACGGGCGGGCGAATATCCGGCGGATCCTCGATGAGCGCGAACGAGTTCGGGCGGCACTCGATGCTTCACCTGCTGTCAGCCGCATCTTTCCGAGCGATGCCAATTTCTTACTAGTTCAGACCACCGACGCGAAGTTACTCGTCAAACTCATGGAAGACAGTGGCATCAAGATTCGTGACCGAAGTGGTTTGGTCGCCAACGCCGTGCGTATTTCCATTGGCACGCCGGACGCGAACGATCAGATGCTCAAGGTATTCGGCTTGTACGAAAAACTAACGGCCGGCTAGCTCCGCATCCCGGGCGGGCAGGACTTCAGCTTTTGTCTGCGAACGCGGTAGCAATCCGGCTGGACAACTCAAATTCCCAGTGAGAAAGTCACGAGGTGACACACCCTTCCCCTTCCCCTTTCCGCCGGTCTGAACGAAGAAGAATCACCAAAGAAACCACCATTGAAGTGGCCATCGACATCGATGGTGGTGACGTAGAGGTATCCACCGGAGTCCCGTTCTTCGATCACATGCTCGCTCAGTTGGGCAAGCATGGTGGATTCGGACTCTCGGTCCACGCCGAGGGTGATCTCTTGATCGACACTCATCACACGGTCGAAGACACTGGGATACTACTCGGAGAATGCGTGCGAGAGGCTTTGGCCGACAAGACCGGCGTCCGTCGCTTTGCTTCGATCGCAGTGCCGCTCGACGAAGCGCTCATCGACGTCGCCGTTGACCTGTCGGGCCGACCGTTCCTTGTCTACGAGATCAACCCCTACGCAGGGGGATCGACATCCAAGCTTGGAGAGCCTGGGTTCGATCCACAACTGGCAGAAGAGTTTTGGCGCGGATTCGTGATGGCTTCGGCGATGACGCTACATATGCGAATGATCAGCGGAAAGAATTCGCATCACATCATCGAGGCCTCATTCAAGGCAACAGCGCGAGCCCTTCGGGAAGCCATGCAAATCGTTAACAACGATATGCCATCTACCAAGGGCACGCTTGACGCCTGAAGTTCCCTCGGATTGAGCCAGTCGCTTTCTTGAGAATGCGGACGGACGTCGGCGTTTTGAAGCACCCTGAGGATCTAAACTGACCGGCCGATGTCGGGGCCGCATGAGATTCGGGTTTTTGGAGATCCTGTTTTGCGGACTCCGTGCGCGGATGTGAGAGAGATCGACTCGACGATCATCAAGCTGGCCGAAGACATGATCGACACGATGTACGCGTCGAACGGAGTTGGAGTCGCCGCTCCTCAAGTCGGTGTCGGCAAGCGCCTTTTTGTCTATGACGCCGGCAGCGGCCCCTTCGTACTCATCAACCCAAAGATCATCGAGACTTCTGGTGAATGGGAATATGACGAAGGCTGCCTGTCGATCCCCGGAATGTTCTTTCCCATTGTGCGACCTGCGCGTGTCGTCGTCGAAGGACTTGACATCGATGGCAAATCCGTCCGGGAGGAGGCAAACGAATTGCTCGGCCGCATTCTGCAACATGAAGTCGACCATCTCGATGGAATGATGCTCATCAGCCGCCTCGATCCCGAGCACAAGAAAGCTGCGGTGCGCGAGTTGCGGGCGCGCCAAATCAAGAGCCGGTCCTGATGCGGATTGCTTTTCTGGGCACGCCCGATTTTGCAAGTATTCCCTTGCGTTGTCTCGCAAATGCACAGCACGACGTCGTGCTCGTCGTGACACAGCCGGACAAACGTCGAGGACGCGGAAAGACGCTCGTGCCGAGTCCCGTCAAAACAACCGCGGCAGAACTCGGCATTCCGGTTTCGTACATACTCGACGACCTCATCGACGTCGAGGTCGATTTCGCAGTCGTTGCTGCCTTCGGAAAGATCATTCCGGCGCGCGTCCTGGATGCGCACACATTCATCAACATTCATCCATCGCTCTTGCCGCGCTGGAGAGGTGCTGCACCGGTTGATCACACGATTCTCGCCGGCGATATTACAACCGGCGTTTGTCTCATCCGCCTCGAGCAGGAGATGGATGCGGGGCCTATATACCGCGTGACTGAAACCGCCGTCGGGGAGCATGAACACGCGCGGGAGCTACTGCCAAGGTTATTCGAGCTCGGCTCTGACCTTCTCGTCGAAGCTTTGGAAACGGGTTTGGGAGAGCCGGTTCCACAAACCGGTGAGCCGACTTTCGCCTCCAAGTTCGATGTTGACGACACGTTGCTCGACTGGAACAAGCCGGCGATCGACCTCGACCGGGCAATCCGCACCGACCGTGCATGGACCTGGTTTCGCGACAAACGCCTTCGGATTCTCGATTCCCGTCTGCTCGATGTCGAAATCACCCCCGGCGAGC
The DNA here is from genome assembly GCA_038253645.1 of Acidimicrobiales bacterium. Taxonomy (GTDB): domain Bacteria; phylum Actinomycetota; class Acidimicrobiia; order Acidimicrobiales; family JBBSGY01; genus JBBSGY01. The sequence goes on along the minus strand of JBBSGY010000231.1, from coordinate 1,252 downwards.
TCGAAGGCGCTGTTGCCGGCACGGGAAATCAGTCCTTGGAGCTTCTCCGGGTCCAGCCCGAGGGTCGCCAGGCAATGACGGGCAGTGAATGGGTGAACGGAGCACGTGTTGAGCCTGGTGAACGCCTAGGTTGAGCGGCGATGGTACGAATCGCTCCGTCGATATTGTCGGCTGACTTTGCCGATCTGGCAGCCGAGGTAGCAAGGGTCGCCCCAGCCTCAGACCTTCTACATGTCGATGTTATGGATGCGCATTTCGTTCCTAACTTGACGATCGGTCCTCCGGTGGTCAAGTCGCTTCGCAAGCACACCGACCTCTACTTTGACTGTCACCTGATGATGGAGCGCCCGGGCGAATACCTGGAGGCATTCAAGAATGCCGGAGCAAACGGATGTTCTGTGCATGTCGAAGTCGGCGGCACTGCCGACCTCATTACAGAGATGCGCAAGCTGGAAATTGACGTAGGTCTCGCCGTCAATCCCGATACTCCGTTCGAGGCGTACGAGGAATTTCTCGAGAACATCGACATGCTCGTAGTGATGACCGTCGTACCCGGTTTTGGAGGACAGGCGTTTATGAACGAAGTCATGCCCAAGTTGAACGCAACCCGAAATGCAATCACATCAAGAGGACTCCACATGGCAATCGAAGTTGACGGTGGTATTGACGTGGATGCCGCGCCGGTCGCTGTCGAAAACGGCGCTGACACACTTGTTGCGGGCAGCGCAGTATTCGGCACGTCAAACCCGCTGGAGGCTGCCGAGCAACTACGTGCAGCTGCCGACGCTATCGCAAAGGTCTCACGATGAGAGAAGGTGACCGCGTAAAGCTCACCGAAGATTTTCGCGATCTCGGCATTGAGCCAATTACAGCTTCGCCCCTCTATGCGCAGCTATTCACGTACGTTTCAAAGCAACCCACATTGATCAATTTCTTCGACGCGCTCCCGCCGGAAAAACATCAGCCGGCACTGTTGATGGCGGCCGTGCGTTACCTGACCATGTCGAATCCCGATGAAGATCTCTCGCGTCTATATGCAACGCCAGACGGGCGTGACGTGCCCCAGCAGATCGAGACTGCGTTCTTTACGTTTTGCGACGACTACGAGTATGACCTCATTCGAATCATGCGCAACCGCATGATTCAAACCAACGAGACCAATCGTTGCAACGCTCTTCTGCTCGCACTGATGAAGATCCAACGCGTCACGGGTCGTGGTCTTGCTCTGATTGAAGTCGGAGCGAGCGCCGGT
>JBBSGY010000230.1:0-5126 GCA_038253645.1 Acidimicrobiales bacterium | reverse complement strand
TCGGCTTTCAGGTCATCAAGGGCGAACGAACTTTGTCCACATCCTTCGTGAAGCAGTTGCACGAGTTGATCACACGAAACCAACCAACGGCCTCGGCGCGCGACCAGTTCGGACGAAGCGTTGAAATGCCTCTCACTCGCGGGCAATGGAAAGTTCTTCCGAACAATCCAACCCGTCCTGACGGCCTCGTTCACGAATACTGCCCGCCTGAACAGGTCGCAAGCGAAATGGATCGCCTGCTCGAACTTCATCGACAACATGTTGAAATGGGAGTCTCGCCAGAGGTTGAGGCAGCGTGGCTTCATCACCGATTTACACAGATTCATCCGTTCCAGGATGGCAACGGCCGGGTCGTTCGAGCGATTGTCTCTCTTGTTCTGATCAAGCAGGAATGGATTCCGTTGGTCATTACGCGTGACCACCGCGATCGATACATCCGAGCACTCGAAGACGCTGACTCCGGTTCCCTCCGATCTCTCGTCGGACTATTCGCCGATTTGGAACGTCAGGCATTCATCGACGCCGTTTCAGTCGCAAATGATGCTGCTCGCGAGGGCCAGCACATCGACCAGCTCATTGCATCAGTCGGTGACATTGTCGGAGCGCGACAGAAAGCACAGGAACACGAAGAAAAGCAATACCAGAAGCGAGCGAAAGGCTTGGCCGACAAAGTTTTCGGACGCGCGTCAAACCATTTCGCATCCATACGTGACCGGCTGCGAGCCGATGAGCGTCTGGCTGACGCGGGATTCAAGTTCGATATCAATTCCGGAGCAAACACAGATCCGCAAAAGCGTATGTACTACCGGATGCAGACTGTAGAAACAGCCCGCCGCCTTCACTATTTCGCCGATATTCACGAATACAGTGCGTGGGTTCTGCTTTATCTCAAGAATGACTCGGAGTCATTCATCGTCGTGTCTTTCAACAGCATTGGCCGAGAGTATCGAGGCCTCATTGGCGCCGCCGTGTACTTCTTCCGACGCGAACAGACCGACGAGGGCAACCGGCAATTCGTTGACGTAGTCCCGGCATCTGATGAGGTGTTTCAGCTCAACTACAAAGAAGAAGACGACACAGCGGTGGCTCGGTTTGAAGAATGGATGAACGGCTCGATGCTGCGAGCGTTAGCGCTATGGCAAAACACCGTCTGAGGTTGCATCTGTCCGACCTGCATTAGCACCTGGGCAACACCGTAACTACGGTGCCAATATTCATTCCTAGAGCGATGGAGCCCGAGAGGAGAATCGAACTCCTGACCTATTCATTACGAGTGAATTGCTCTGCCGACTGAGCTACCCGGGCGATCGCGCATGCAGAAAACTGGAAGAATCCCTGTTCAGGGGGTTCCATAATCGCATGAGAGTCATTCTAGGCAAATGTGGAGACCGATCTGGAAGTACTCGCTGAGACGACTTCCGATCAGGATCCGTGCTCTGTTCTGTTTGATCGCTGGCATGCGTTTGCTTTGCTGAAAGAATCACGCTAACTCGGCATAGGAGGTCTGACTGCGTCAAGATTCCGTCCACCTTCCAGACTTAAAGTCTGTACGACCATATTTGTATTCCAGGGCCTCCCAGCAAAAGTCATGCATTCCGCCCAACATCAACATCGCAGCAGCGACAGCTGGACGTCCGCCCTGTTTGCCAACTTCGGCGTAGGACCTCATTGCGTCTTGCTAATTGCAGGCCAGGCGCGAAACTCCGCTCACCTTTCACGAGTCCTTACAGCGGTGATTTTGTCCGCGCGCAGGTTGTTTCATGCCCAAAAAGACGCAACAAACGAGTGAGGGGCGGAGGCCGGTTAACGGGCGGAGGCGGAGGCAGCGGCAGGAGCCTGGCCCATACGCACGAAAAGACCCTGCAGCATGAGCAACTCACTCGGGTTGAACGTGAGTGCCTCGCTCGCCCATTGCACTGCCTCGAGACCCACCTCAGCCCGACGTGCGGCCACTGGATCTGAGGTTTCGGCGAGGCGATTGGCGTGCGCTTGCGCAAGCGTTGCAAGGCCTGCACGTAGTTCGTCGGTTCGAAGGCGGCGTAGTTCGCGCTTGTGACGCGTATCGAGGTTTTTCAGAGCCTGCCCGCTGACCCCCTTTTCGTTCGTCTTTGCTTCAAGGCGCGTGCGCTCTATCTTTTGACGTTCGATGAGTGGCTCGCTTGCGTGGTCAATCGCAGCAACAATCTCATCAGCCAGGCGCGCAATAGTCGCACCCGAACCGTCGAGCACTGACGGAGAAGTGCTCCACAAATTGCGACGCGCGACAACGGCGTCATCGACCGCAAGCAGACGCGCACGTTCGAGATTGCCAAACGCAGCCGCAGCCGCTTCCTGCGAGCGCTCCGGTTCGATTCCTTCACTGCACAGTACGTCAGAAATTACAGCCGGTGTGAGCGCGCTGAAGTCAATGCGTACACAGCGGCTCGCGACAGTTACAAGTTCACGTGGCACCGAATCGGCAAGGATCAAAAACACGGTGGAAGCGGGAGCTTCTTCTATCGTTTTGAGCAATGCCGGCGCGGCTTCGTCGACCAGGTGAAACTCGTCGAGCACGAGAACTTTTCGGGACCCTTCGAGCGGACTACGCGCCGCCACACGAGAGATTTCACGCGCTTGCGCCACGTTGATTGAAGCACCCTCGCGCTCCACGTAGACAAGATCAGCGTGTGCGCCGCGCACCGCGCGCTCATCGTCAAGAAGGCATGCGGCAAACGCGAACGCAGCTGCCTGTTTTCCACTGCCTGCAGGACCGACAAACAAATATGCGTGAACCGGGCGATCAATGGCAGCGCGAAGCTGTCGAACTGCTTCGGGTTGGCCTGGAATTGCGTCTAGATAATCGCTCACGATGCTTGATCTACTCGGTCGAGGACTGGCACCACAACTTCCCACACGCGTGCCGCTACGTCTTCGATCGAACTCGCACCATTTACAACCCGCCAATGCTTCGTGTCGGCGTGCGCAAACGCGCGATAGCCATCAATTACTCGTTGCTGCAACGCCTCACCGGCTGCTTCATAGTGGTCGACTTCGACTCCTGAGTGCACCCGTTGAAGGCCTGTTTCGATGGGAACGTCGAGAAACACGACGAGATCGGGCCAGAGCCCATCCATCGACCAGTGAGCGATGTGCCGCAACTCCTCGACGTCGAGCCCTCGCCCATAGCCCTGGTATGCGAGCGACGCGAATGCCCAGCGGTCACTGATTACGTGCTTACCCGCCTCAAGTGAAGGTCGCACCAATTCATGAACGTGTTCGGCACGATCAGCCATGTACAACAACGCCTCAGCACGTGGCGAGATGTCAGCAGTAGACGAATCGAGTGTCAATGCGCGAACGCGGGCGCCAAACGCCGTGCCGCCGGCCTGACGTGTCAACACACCGCCTATGCGGTCGGCAAGCAACTTTGCCTGCGTCGACTTGCCACTTCCGTCGCCGCCTTCGAACGCAACAAGCATGCCCCGGTCAGTCATTGGCAAGCGAAGCCCTGCTGCTCCGCAACGAGCGCAAAACAAACACGCCCGAAGCCAAAATGATAAATGCGCCCAACCAAAGCGTGATTCGAACGCCTTGCAGTTGAAAATCGCGGCCGGCGAATTCGACGGACCCATTGACCAGTGACTGCGAAAGCTTGTCGAGCAACTTCGCAATCGGAGCCGCGAGAATAAGCGCGAGGAATATACACACACGAGTAAGGGTGTAAAAAGTCGCGAATACGCGACCACGGATTTCGTCATCAACGTTCGCCTGAAGGTTTGTGAATCCGAGAACGTAAATCGTTCCCGCGCAAAGACCGAGAATCGCGATGCACGCAGCAGCCGCACCGAGGCCATCCATCGACGCGGCACAGCCAAGTGCAACTCCCGACACTCCGATTGCGAGCACGAAAACACGATCGACAGGAATCTGTTTGGAAAACAGAGTTATGCCGACCACGCCAATAGCCATGCCTGTTCCCATTGCCGTGAGCAGAAGACCGTAGCCACTACTGCCCGCATGCAAAACATCGGCTGCGAACGGCGGCCCAAGAGGAACGATCGATCCTCCACCGATCAGGCCTGCAGCGAGGCCGAATACGACCGCACGCACGCGTGGGTTCCTACGAACGAACTGAAGACCCTCGATTGCCTGTTGAAAGCTTGCGTGACCCTTTTCTTCAGCCGGCGTGTTTTCACGGTGGCTGAATGGAAGCGCCAGTGTCGCAATTACGGCGGCAGACGCCAGATACGTGAATGCGTCGAAATAGAGTGCGATTGACTCCTCGGTGAGATGCAGTGACTGCAGGTGCTCTGACTGGCCGAGCCATTCAGGCAGCTTGGCGAGGATCGCAAACGTTCCGGCCGCGAATGGGAACGTGCCGTACGACGCGGCGATCGAGAGCGAATTGGCGGTCGGAAGGAAGCTTCGACGCACAAGGTTTGGCACCGACGCCTCTTTTGCAGGAGCCCACAACAGCGTGAGTATTTCCAACGCGACCGATGCGAGAACGAGACCCCACAGCGTGTCGACGAATGGCAACGCACACAACGTCGCGAACCGGCCGATGTCTGCCAGAACCATGATGCGTTTGCGACTGACCCGGTCGATCAACACGCCGGCAAACGGCGCCACGAAAAAGGCCATGCCGAGACGCACCGCCAGCACAAGACTGAGACCGCCGGACTTCGCGACGCGATACGCAATCGCGGAAATCGCGATGAGACCAATCCAATCGCCTAGCGAAGACAGAACCTGCGATGCCCAAAGACGGCGAAAAGCGGGTGAACCAAAAAATCGAACTTCGCGCAACTGAGCCGGCCCCTCTAAATCCGCCGGAGCAATGCGTCGCGGGCCAGTGCGATTGTTCTTGCGCATCGGCCCGCGGTGATCCCGCAGATCGACGTATCGCGGCTCGGTTGTCGACCGCTCGCCGGTTTGGATTGCCCGCGGCTGTAAACGCAAGCGGCTGAGGGGGCGTGCGACCACGCCCACAAGCTACCCGTCACGGGCATGCAGCCTTATGCACCCTCAATTGTTGACTTCGGTTTGGCCGCAGCTTTCTTTGCTGCGGGCTTCTTCGCAGCAGTTTTCGCGGTCGTCTTCTTGGCTGCCGGTTTTTTCGCGGCCGGCTTCTTGGCGGCCGGCTT
>JBBSGY010000229.1:0-5136 GCA_038253645.1 Acidimicrobiales bacterium | reverse complement strand
GCGCGGTATCGTTCACCTGACAGGTGCTCCTCTTCAGCAATATGTGTTGTGTTCAACAACCGACATTCTTGCTGGTGACGGAGCATTTGTCGCGTCTATCGAAGAGTTATTTCAGGGTCGGCTGAAATATCAGGGTCTTAATAGCGCGTGTGAGTGCGTCCCACTGGGTGAGCACCCGGCGACGCTCAGGGGTGATCGTGAGCACTTCTTCGAAGTTGCGCCGAACGATCTCATTGAACTCGTCGAACGTGTAGTTGCGTTTTCTGCGCCCGCAAAGGAGCGCCATTGGCACATCTCGTTTGGTACCGCTGACACGGCGCCATTCGGTCCACACATTGTCCACCGTGTGCAACTCTTGTTCGCGGCCTTGGCGAACCATCTCTTCGGTGTAGTCGAGAGCAAGACGCAGCCAGTCGAGTGTCAGCGCCGTAAGTTGCTCACCGAATCCACGACCGAACCAGCGAATCTCCATTCGGCATGGCCCGTTTTCGACAGTCCGCTCGACGGTGCGCGCCCACACCAAACCGAACTCACCCGGGCCTAAAACTCTGTCCGAGGCTTGCACTGCTTCTCCAAGTGGCCACACCGCTTTAGACGAGCGGGCTACTGCGTACCACTTGCCCTCGGGCACCCGCATCGAGCTCTTGCGCAACCCCTTATGCGAAGGCACGACCTTTCCGCCTTCGAACAGCTTTGCGGCGTGCATAACCATCGGAACGTAGTAGGCGACTGTCGAGTTTCGGGCATCCGTTTCACACGAGAGATTTATATGGAATGCGCGCGAGTTTCCGTGTGCGTCTGCTGCGAGATCCATCGCCTTTATACGGACGGTGCGACGCAATACATCACTCACTCGGGCCGACGCCTCTGGCAATGCCCGCTGCAGGCGCAAATCCTCGGCGCGTAGGTACAGCGTCGCCAACCCGCCGTTTGGTGCGGGGGGCGTCGACTGCTCGAGCCATTGGTCGCGCCCAGTGCCATCACCGTCCAGATAACAATGCGCACCATTACTCATGAACCCACTGAGATTCGGCTCCTCCCTTATGACGTCGTAGACCTTCTCAGCGATCAACTGCTGAACGAATTGCGGAGTGAAGCCGGCGATCGCCTTACCCAGCTTTTCTCCTTTAGCAACACCGAAGGCCCGCTCGATCTCTACTCCGACATAACCCACGAAACCAGTGTCGCAATGATTTTCGCACTATCCCAACTCGGCTCGTTGCCTCCCGCTTTACCCGTTGTACTTCGCCACGCCGTTGTGTGCACTCAGCTCCACATCCAGAATCCACATGCACACGACGGGGCGCGCGTTACGGGTGCAGTCCGCCGGTGCTTATGCTCGACAGGGAGATGCGTTTACCCATGTGACGTGCCTCCACAAGTCCTGGATTTTTGGCTGCGAAGGCGAGCACCAGATCCGGCGCGCCGACCTTTGTCGCGCCGGCAACCGCATCGAGCACAGTCACCAGCTCATCGTTGCGGCCCTTATCAATTCTCACGTGGAGCGAGTAATTGAAATCTTGATGGATACTGAGTGTCGCCCAATTCAAAGCCAACCTCTTTGCGTTCGGGTGCGCGTGGTACCGATCCACAAGAAATGCGAAATCCGCCCCCGGTGTGCCCGGAATCGGTTGTGCAAGCGCGTGGGCGAGCTGCGATTCTTCGAACATCTTGTTGCGCGAGATGATCCCGCCCAACGCGCCGTCGACTAATCGAAGATGTTTCGGATCGTCGCTAACCGTGTGCAAGAGTGATTCGAAGAGGATTGCTTGCTCATAAGTCAGACGTTCTTGCCGGAACTTTTGTCGTCGATGTTGTTCGTGCCTTTGCAGCGCACCCTCGAGGCTGCCGACACTCGTAATGCCATACGTGTCGCCGCTCTTGATCGCTCGTGTGAGCGCGTCCCACTGGTCGATTACATGCCGGCGCTCCGGCGTAATCGTGAGGACTTCTTCGATATTACGCCGAATGAGACTGTTGAACTGCAGGAATGGGTAGTCGTATTGTACGCCTTCGTATCGAAGCCTCATCGGCACATCGCGTTTAACACCGTTGAGACGACGCCACTCATTCCATACGTTGTCGACCGTGTGCAGCTCCTCGCCGCGCCCTTGGCGGACCATCTCTTCGGTGTAATCGAGCGCAAGTCGCAACCAATCGAGGCTCAACGCGGTAAGCCGATCGCCAAACCCACGACCGAACCAACGGATCTCTATTCGATACGGCCCAGTCTCCATGGTGCGCTCCACCGAACCGGCGCGCAGCAGCCCGAAGTCACCTTCCGTTAGGTACCTCCCCTCGCCTCGCGCTGCCTCCCCAAGCCCCCAAACGGCTTTCGATGACCGAGCTACTTCGGGCCACCTGCCATTGGGCACTCCCAGAAAGTCAGAGTTCCTTCCTTCATATGAGCGCACTACTTTTCCGCCTTCGAACAATTGTGCAGCGAGCATCACCATCGGAATGAAGCAGATGGCCTTGCCGTAGAGGTCCCAAGGGTCGCACGAAAGATTGATGTGAAACTCGCGCGCGTTTCCAAGTGCGTCCGCTGCGAGATCCATCGCCTTTATGCGGACTTCATAGCCCAACTTCTCACTCACGAGCGCCGACGCCTCCGGCAGCGCTCGCAACAAACGCAAGTCCTCTGCACGGAGATACAGCGCTGCCAACGCGCCGTTTGGTGCGGGAGGCGTCGACTGCTCGAACCATCTACCGTTTCTGCTGTTGCCATCCAGATAACAATGTGCGCCGTTGCCATAGAAGCCGGTGATATTCCGCTGTCTGCTGGTGACCTCAGCGACCTTTTGCGCGATCAGCTCCTGAAACGCTCGAGGATCGAGGTCACCGACAGCCTCGCTCAGCTTCCCTTCAACGCGAAACGCACGCTCGATCTCGACGCCCACGTGTCCCACGGCGCCAGTGTCCCAATAACCCCAGTGTTATCCCAACTCGGCTCACCACGCCGCTGAGTGCCGTTGTGCATTCAGCTCCGCATTTAGGGTTCCGCTGCGCCCAACGGCTCGCATTCCTACGCCGTTGTGTGCACTCAGCTGCGCAGACGGGAACCCACTGCACACGACAGCACCGGAGATCGGCGGCGCGGTAAACGTGTGCCGGGCTCGGTCAGTTTCTGCTGACACCGAAGTTTGACATCGGGACCCGATTGCCATCGTAACGTGCGTGCACATATCCGAGATTGTCACGTGCAAAATCCCGCACCGACTTCGGGATGCCTATCGTCGTCGTGCCGGCAACTGCTTCCAATACCCGCATCAGCTCTCTGCTGAGCCCGTGATCGATCCTCACGTGAAGCGAACAATTGGAACCTGACTTTACGCCAAAAGTCGCCCAGCCCAAAACGAGATTTTTTGCGTTCGGATGCGCAAAGAAATGGTTCACGAGCAATGCGATATCGGCACCCGGAGTTCCGGCAATCGGCTGCGCAACCGCATCGGCGATCCGCGCGTTGTCGAACATCTGATTGCGCGAAATAATCCCACCCAGCGCAGCGTCAACCAGTTGCAACTGCTTCGGATCGGTAGTTACCGTGCGCAGGAACGATTCGAAGTGAATCGCTTCTTCATAAGTCAGGGGCCCTTTCAACTTTGCCATCCGACGGCGTTCGTACCTTTGCAACGCGCCTTCGAGGCTTCCGGCGCTCGTTACACCATATGTGGTACCGGCCTCGATCGCTTCCGTGAGCGCGTCCCACTTGTCGAGTATATCTTGACGTTCAGGCGTAATCGTGAGCACCGTCTCGATGTTGCGGCGAAGGACTGCGTTGTAATGCCTAACTGAGCACACATAATCTTTGTTTTGGTAACGGAGTTGCATCGACACATCGCGTTCAACTCCGTTGAGTCGGCGCCACTCGCTCCAAGGATTCGCCACCGAGTGCAATTCATGCTGGCGTCCTTGACGGACCATTTCCTCGGTGTAATCAAGTGCGAGGTGAAGCCAGTCGACAGTCAACGCCGTGAGCCGGTCGCCGAATCCGCGACCGAACCAGCGGATTTCCATTCGGAATGGTCGGCCTTCCAGGGTCTTTTGTACAGGGCGTGCATACACCAACCCGTAGTTTCCTAGACGCGAATTACTGATCTCGCTCGACGCGGAGGGCCCAAGCGGCCACACGGCTTTCGAGGACTGCGCAACGTCGTACCACTCGCCGTCAGGCACAGCCACGTTGCGACTCCAGGCTATTTTTTCGGATGAACGCACCACCTTTCCGCCCTCGAAAAGCCTTGCTGCAAACATCACCATAGGTGCGAAGTAGTACGCCGTACTGTACGGGTCGAAATCATCACAGGAGAGATTGATGTGGAGCGCGCGCGAGTTTCCGTGTGCATCTGCTGCGAGATCGATCGCCTTCAAGCGGACGTGACGCCCCAACTCTTCACTCACAATTGCCGACGCCTCGGGCAACGCGTCCAACAATTGCATGTCTGCCGCGCGCAAGTAGAGTGCCGCCGACGAGCCGTTCGGTGCGGGTGGCTCGCCCACCACGACCGCACCGAACTCGAAAGCATCATGTACATCGCGCAAGTGGCACCCACGACGCTTGCCGGGCCAATCGAGGAGATCCTCAAGCTGCTGCCCGTGTTCTTGGTGCTTGCGTTTGCGCCTACGCGTGCTCGGTCATTGTCAGTCGTCGATTTCACCCTCCTCGGGTTCGCCTCAGGCGCGGGATTTACGGCAGCCGAGGAAGGTACACGACGCATCGTCACCGAACCCACTTCGGCGGACACGCGATGACGACAGCGATTGCCGCAACCTGCATCGGGTTCATGTGGCGCTCGCGTCGGCGGGTGCAAATGCTTTGGTTACCAGTCGCAGGGCTTGGCGTACAGATCATCAACCACAGTTTGTTCAACTGGTCCATGCAGTATGGCGGCGCCCAGAAGCTCGCCTATCAATACACGGCAATTCGCCGGCAGGGTTGCAGCTCGCGTCGACAGTGATAGTTCACCCACCTGACTGGATGTTCGACATTAATCGGTTCACGGGTTCGGGAGCCCATGCAGAAGCCACACTGCTGTTGTTGGTCGCGATCGCCATGATCAGGGACTATCACTCGATTGCACTGTCACCGAGGTTCGAATCGCTACCCGGGCGCGTGCCGTTCGCGAAGTTCGCGAG
>JBBSGY010000228.1:0-5158 GCA_038253645.1 Acidimicrobiales bacterium | reverse complement strand
GCAAGCAACGGCGGAAATTGCTCCTGCACCCTCTCGACGGTCTCGACGTAAGAACGGTCCGCTTCAGCGCCTTCAGGCGACCAAATGCGCACTCTCTCCGACTCACCTGCCAGCTCCCACTCGAACCCAAGCCAAGTCTCACCCACGCACGCCAGCTTTTCATGAGCTACAGGTGCCATTTAGGCACCTGTAGCTCATGAAAACGGCGGAAATCGGGGGTTTGGGCTGGTCAGACGGCTCAAGTTGTCGGTCTGGGCTGCCGAATAAAGAGGGTGTTGCCTTAGGACGGGGCGGCGGAAGTAAGCCACGGACGCAGCCCAAACTTATGGGGTCTGGTGAACAGCAACAACCTGGCCAAGATCGGTGTTCCGGTCGGCATCGTCCTAGTCGTCGTGATGATGGTGGTTCCTTTGCCACCCGTCTTCTTGGACCTGCTCATCGCAGTCAACATCACGGGCGCGGTCGTAATTCTCCTCACCTCGATGTATGTGAAGCGCGCGCTCGATTTCAGCATCTTCCCCAGTCTGCTCCTCGTCGCGACGATGTTTCGCCTAGCGCTGAACGTGAGCGCAACGCGTCTCGTTCTCAGCCACGGATACGCCGGCAAGGTCATCGAGGCATTCGGTCACTTTGTCGTCGGTGGCAGCCTTATCGTCGGCCTCGTCATCTTCCTCATTCTCATCGTGATCCAGTACATGGTCATCACGAACGGTTCTGGCCGCGTTGCTGAAGTCGCCGCTCGATTCACATTGGACGCAATGCCCGGTAAGCAGATGGCAATCGACGCCGACCTCGCAGCCGGTGCAATCAGCGACGCCGAAGCAAAAACCCGTCGTCGCGATGTGGCAGCAGAAGCGGACTTCTACGGTGCAATGGACGGTGCTTCGAAGTTTGTCAAGGGTGACGCTGTTGCGGCAATCGTCATTACTTTCATCAACCTGATCGGTGGATTTCTCGTCGGTGTTGTGCAAAAGCACATGGCGATGGGCGAAGCAATCAACACGTTCTCATTGCTGAGTGTGGGCGATGGTCTCGTCAGTCAGTTGCCGGCGCTTCTCATCTCGATCAGCACCGGTCTTATCGTAACCCGCGCTGCAAGCAGCGATGACATGGGTACCGACCTCATCGCGCAGTTCAGTAGACAGGGCCGCGCGCTTCGAATCGCAGGTGCATCAATGGCATGCCTCGCGCTTGTGCCCGGAATGCCAAAGGTTCCGTTCTTTCTCGTCGGTGGGCTTGTGTTCTTTATCGGACGTCGTGTTCAAAGCGACCCCGACGAAGTCCGCGACGCGCAAGAAGCGCAGCTCGCTCTCGAAGCGGCCGCCGTACCGGAAATTGCGCCTGATTCACCTGAAGGAATCGTGCGTGACATGAAGGTTGAGCCGCTCGAACTCGAACTCGCATACGACGTTGTCGAACTAGTCGACAATTCTCGCGGCGGTGACTTGCTCGACCGTGTAAAGGCATTGCGCCGCAAACTCGCGCTTGAACTGGGAGTGATCATTCCCCTCGTCCGCACGCGCGACAATCTCGACTTGCCCGCGTCGACGTACACAATTTCGATTCACGGAGTCGAAGTGGCGCGCGGTTCGTCACCCGCGGCAACTGTGCTCGTAATCGGTGATGACTTGTTGAACCTGCCTGGTGACGTAACAAAAGAACCTGTGTTCGGACTCCCGGCCAAGTGGGTTCCGATGGAATACCGCAATCAGGCGGAAGCCGAGGGTCACACGGTTGTCGACCGTTCGTCTGTGATCACAACACACCTCGCCGAAGTCGTTCGTCAACACGCGAGCCGTTTGCTGAGTCACCAAGACATCAAGATGTTGATGGACATGGTTAAACAGCACGACACGGTTGTCATCGACGAGCTAACCGGTGCAAACCTGAGCCTCGGTGAGATTCAACGTGTACTCGCGAACCTGCTCGAGGAGAACATTCCGATTCGTGACCTTGGTCGCATCTTCGAGGTTCTCTCCGAACGCGGGCGTCAGACGAAAGATCCCGAAACGCTCACGGAGTCTGTGCGTGCAGGTCTCGGCCCCGCTATCTCGACGGTGTTCGCCAATGGTCAGCGAATTCCGGTCATCACGTTCGAGCCACTGCTCGAACACGACCTTCTCGAGTCGCTTCGGACCGGCGCTGAGGGCAGCTTCCTCAGTATCGATCCGACGACTGCAGAGCACATCGCACTCGAAGTCGCGTCGATGGCTCACAACGCAGAACAGCAGGGAGACAACCCCGTACTGGTCTGCACTGCCGCATTGCGGCCGGCCGTTCGCAAGCTGGTTCATGCAGCAGCCCCCCGCTTGGCCGTACTGTCGTACACAGAACTCGGGCCCCGGCTCGAAATCGACACAATCGGACAGGTGAGACTTGCCAGCCCAACGCCGGTTTGAGGGAAGCACCCTGGCGGCAGTACTTGCCGAGGTGCAAAAAGAAGTAGGTGCAGACGCCAAGATCGTCAGCGCACAAAAGGTGCGCTCAGGCGGCTTCGGCGGCTTTTTTCAACGCGAGCGCTTCGAAGTAGTCGTCGACCTCGATCCTGTCTTGGACGCACCCAAATCCGGCGCTGCCGAACCTGTGGCCTACACGCCGCCGCCGGTTTCCGAAGTCAAGCCCTCGTCCCTGCTCGACCTTGCCGAGGCAATCAACAAAACGGAGCGCCCTCCCGCTCTCGAACGCCCCGGCACGGGCGAGCCGCCGGCGATGCGCTCTGACACCAGCCCGAAGCCGATCTCCACCGAAACCGACTCGTTCGCCGACATCTTGAGCCGGGTCGCCTTTCAGGCAGACATGCAGTCTCAATCTCCTGCAGCGAAGCCGCTCATCCCCGACCGCCCTGCCATATTCGATCTGCCGCCGCCCGGGTTCGAGGCGGATCCGGATGCAGAGGTCGAAATCCAACCGCAGCCGAAGCGGAAACGGAAACCCAAGCCCAAGCCCAAGCCGGAGGAACTGCCGGCCGTCGAATTCGGGCCTCCCGAGCCTGACCCTGCTCCGGCACCTCTGACCGCGGGCCTCGCGGAGTTAAAGCCCGAACCGGATGTTCAATTTGTTCCAGTAGCGGAACCGGCCGCCGTCATAACCGAGATGCCGGAACTTCTAGTAGAACCATCGCCGGTTCGCACCCGCATCACCGACTCACCGCTGGCAAATCTTGGTTTGCCGGCCGAGTACATACCGATGGGTGTGGAAACCTCGAAGCTGCACAGCGCTCTCGTGACCGCGCTGGCGGAGCTGCCGAAGGCGCCCCAGGTTCATCCGTCGAAGGGCACGATTGTTGCTGTGGTCGGCGAACGCAACGAGGCAATCGCGTTCGCCGGTGACTTGTGCGAACGCTGGGGCCGGCCAGCGGAAGACGTTGTTCTTGCATCTCAAACTTTTCGCGGCAAAGGCCCGTCAACGATTGTTCGCACCGTACGTACAGCGGAGGATTCACGTCGCAGCTGGAGTCGCCGGCCGCACCCGACAATTGTCGCGGTCGATTCACACCCGGGCTCCGGCGACACAACTTGGGCAGAACACGTTCTCACGGCATTCGAACCGATCACAACGTACGGGGTCGCCGACGCAACTCGTAAGTCCGAAGACATCGCAGCATGGGCCAAAGCGCTCGGTGGAATCGACGCGCTCGCGGTGAATCACATGGCCGAGACGGTTAGCCCCGCCTCTGTTATCGCGACTGAAATCGCGGTTGACCGCATCGATGGACGCAAAGCATCTCCGGCCTATTGGGCGATGCTGCTGGTCGACAGACTCAACGCCCTTTAACGAGATGTCAGATTGGCCGAAGTACAACACGAAAGCGTGGTTACGTCTGCCGTGTTGTAACGCCGAACATCCGACGCGTATCGAAGACTTGACTGCAAAAGATGACTGCGTGATCGCAGCCCCACAGTCGCCGCATACGTCGCCCATATCTGCAAAACAAGTCAAGAAGGGCTTCTTCATCGGTTGGGTTCGAGGACAAGAAGCGGTCGAAGCCCCGGTGTCTCTCATTGCAGCCGCAGACGAGCCGATTCCGACGTGGACCATCAAACTAAAGGGCAAGCTGTCTTCAACGACGCGACGTCGATATGTGCGAGTCGACTTTGCTACCGATGTGACGATGTATTTGCTCGAGCGCGGCGCGCCAACGCGAGTGCAGACAAGAGACCTCAGTGAGGGTGGCTTCAGCTGCGAAGTTGATGAGTGGGCAAACGACCCGCAAAGCAAGGTTTTCCACGTCGAGTTGTTGTTAGAAGGTATTACGCACACAATCAGGTCACAGATTGCATGGTGGGGCCGACTGAATGAAGACGACAAGCGCTCGGTGGGCGTGCAGTTCATCGACGTACAGTCAAATACAGCAGACCAAGTGCGCTCATTTGTATTCAGCGAACAACTTCGTCAGCGAAGGTTGGCGCAATGAATCCATACAGCCGAATGATGTGGACTCTTATCGCTGCGTTACTCATTTGGGCACCGGCTGCGCTTTCAGTCTTGGGTGACAAGACCGATCTGCCCACGGCTGGGCTCTACTTCCTGGGCGCGCTTGCGATCGCTTACTTCGGCGTAGGCGTCATTTCGTACATCAGTCACAATTACCGGCAAACGCAACATAACGTCCAGATGGCAAAGTGGCAGATCGAAGAGATCGAACGCCGCAAGACTGAAGAGGCCGAACTCAAACGTCGCACGGAGGACGAGTAACCAACTCATTAGTGAGTACTGTCTCGCCGAACGAAGGGGAAGGGTGAGAGAAGATGGCGAACGAAGAGCCTCCTAGTTTCATCGGCAGGGAGGGCATGACGAGGGCATGACGAATCCAGGTAGTGGTGATCCCGCCCCGACCGTTCAACAGCCGACGATTCAGCAGCCCACCGTCGGACCGACCTTTCAGCCCGCCAACTCGGTCCCGCCGGGTATCCAGGCGCCGAAAAAACGCAACGGCTTACTGATCGCGATCCTTGCGATCGTGAGCATCATGGGTTTGATGGCCGTACTCGCAATCGGAGGCGGCTTCGTGTTGTTTAACAAAGCCAAGGGCACTATTCACCAGAAGTCGCAGCAGGTAGATGGCGCGAATAAAGATCTCAACCAGTTCCTCAGTCAACTGACGACAACGACCGAAGACGCGAACATGGCTGCGCCTACGGCAGACAAGTTGTTTCCG
>JBBSGY010000227.1:0-5164 GCA_038253645.1 Acidimicrobiales bacterium | reverse complement strand
TGCTGCTGCATAAACAGGGTCCATTGCGTGTTCGGCATCGATGTATGCGCACCGGCCACCGTTACGCTGGGCCTCGGCGACCACGTGCGTCGCCAGAGTCGATTTACCCGAAGACTCAGGACCGTAGATTTCGACCACGCGACCCCTGGGAAGACCACCGACGCCGAGTGCGATGTCGAGCGGCAAGGCTCCGGTCGAGACCGTTTCGATATCCATGTGGGCGTTTTCGCCGAGCTTCATGATCGAGCCGGCACCAAAGTGCTTGGTGATTTGTCCGACTGCCATCTCTAGTGCCTTATCTCGCTCCATTGAGCTCTCCGTTCTTGGGTTCCCACTCATTGAGTGGACCTTGGGGGTTTGAACTTGTCGGCACTTAACCTTACGAAGGGGGTGTGACAATTAACTTTCACCGATTACGTGCCTGCAATTCTGGAACTCTAGTAGCGAACGAATGTTCGGTATTGGATGCGGACTTATCCGTCATCGCAGGGCTGTGAGAATAGCCAAAACACACGTTCGATAGTCGGCATTCAGAAGTCGCTAACTCGGAAAATTTCTGGATTCACAACGGAAATCGAGCGAAATGTCCGTTGTTTGTGTCTTATAATGCATACATCTGAAAGTTTCCGACTAGTGGGGATGTCGATGCTTCCGGTACTGCGCCAGCAACTACCAGGTAAAACGCTATGACTGCGGCCGATCGTGAGCTCGTCGCGGTCCCTGACGCCGAGGCTTCCATGGACGGCGAATCCTCGCGATACCGCCTCGGTGTGCGCCCAACTTCTCCCGAAGCGTCATTCACACTCGGCGAAGAGGGCCCGAATGGCCAAACTTTTCCGTGGATCTATCTCCGCGGCGAGGGAGGAGTCGCTTACGAAATCGACCTTCTGGACGGCGAACTTACAGTCACGTCCCGCCCTGATGGTTCGAATGTTCAGGCAGTAATTTACAAGATCGATGTCGAGTCGATGACCGGCCAGCAAGTCAAAGAGGGCGAAGCGCTTCGCATCGTCTTTGCCTACGACGCCCTGAGCATCGATGACACGGCGCAAGTCGACAGCTGGGTGGCAACCACCGGCCCGCGTTACATCGAAGAACTTCGCACCCGCTTGGGCACGACGGACAGCGTTGTAATCGAAATGCAGTCCGACATCGGTGCCGCAAAAGAAGGTGGCCGCTTCGGTGAAGCGTCTCGCGCGCCACGCAGCGCGCAACCACTTCACGCGTCGCAGAACTTCGATGACGTCTTCGGCGAAGTTCAAGCAGACGTGTCTTTGGACTCGAACGCCGGCATGATCGATCTGACAGCTGCAGCTCGGCCGAAAGGACCGCTCGCAGAAGCAAGCGCTGTACTCGATGACGCAGAAGACGGGCTTACAGGCGATGATCCCGATGCAATTCAAATCGTCGATCCTGCAACCGGTGTGACCTACGTAGGCCGCAAGTGGCGACGCGGTCAACAAACGACATTTCGGAGCTTGAAAAACGCGTCATACCGCGTCGCGATTCTTACACTCGTAAACGGAGAATCAGCGACAGTCGTATTGCAGCACCCCAAGGGCGTTCCTGCAATGCAACTGACGACACGACACGGTGTCGTGCGACAGTTCCTCGACGACAAGTCTTGGGATCAACCGCTCAAGCCGGGAACCCCATTGATTCTTCACGTGAGCGGACCGATGAATGGCGATCGTCCTATTCCTCGTGGATTCATCCCAATGGCTCCTGTTGCCGAAGTTGCAGCCACCGGCCCGCAATCGACCACGGAGTTGAGTTACCCGAAGAGCAATGCACTCGCCCACTTTCGTGAACGTGAGCAGGAACTTACAAACAGTCGAAGTGCGAATACTCGACACGCAAGCACACGCAATGCGATTCCGCGTGGTGCGCCGGGTCAAAACACACCGACACGTGGCCTCGTCGCTTGACTTAACTAATCGGCAACTGGATTCCGGCGGCGCCGGAATGACTATTGCGACAGCTGCCGGCGTAGGGCGTCGAGCACATTGATGCACGCAAGTTCGCGAATACGTTGGCGGTCGCCGAAGAGTCTCATCTCGAACGCAACCCCGTCCTCGCCCGGCATTGCGATCGCGGCGTGCACAACCCCTATCGGCTGACCCTCTTGAGACGCCGGCCCGGCCACACCCGTTACCGCGACGCCGATGTCGCTACCAAGCAGTCTGCGAACGCCGTTTGCCATTGCCCGTGCCGCATCTGCACTGACAACCGGGCCTTCTGGCACATCGAGCACGTTGAACTTCACGTCACTCGCATAAGACACAACTCCGCCACGAAACCACCCGCTGCCGCCGGGCACTTCGGTGAGTCGAGACGAAATAAGACCTCCTGTCAACGACTCAGCGACGGCAAGGGTCACTTGTTTGCTCAGCAACAAACTCGAAACGGCGGTTTCCATTGTCTGGTCATCAATACCGAACACAAGGGGGCCGAGCAGAACCCGCAACTCCGCTTCCTCGGCATCAAGACGGGCGCCGGCCCCGTCGCGCGAATCTGCTTTCGCTGTTATCCGAATGTGAATTCCCTCGACGCCATGGGCAAGAAACGCGAGGGTCGCTGACGAATCAACGTTGGCGGCAATTCGCGGCTCAACCATTTCGGCAAGCGTCGACTCTGCGATCCCCCACACACGCAACAAACGACTGACTATGACTTTGTTCGCACCACTGCGCGCTGCCAAATCGGGAAGCACTTCGCGTTGCATCATGTCGCGCATCTCGTGTGGAAAACCGGGCATTGCGTACACAACCTTGCCACCCAACTCGCAGATCAAGCCGGGCGCTGTGCCCTTGCGCTGCTCGATGAACTTCGCGCCTCGCGGACGTCGCGCCTGACGTTCGTTGTTCTTCGCCATCTCGCGACCGCGCGCTTCGAACATCGCGGCAATGTTGTTGCGCTGGGCCGTGTCGAACTCGAGCTCAACGCCCATCACCCTGGCGATCGCTTCGCGAGTGATGTCATCTTGCGTCGGGCCAAGGCCACCGGTAACGATAACGGCATCCGAGCGAGCGAGAGCCGCGCTCAGTGCGTCTGCGATGCGCTTCTCGTTGTCTCCGACCGCCGTGTGAAAGTACGAATCGATCCCATGTTCGGCGAGTCGCTCCCCGATCCAAGAGGAGTTCGTGTCAACGGCACCGCCGAGAAGTAGCTCGGAGCCGACAGCGATCACCTCACAGTTCAAACGGACTCGGCCTTCTTATGACCGTCAACGATGTATTGACAAAATGTCACGAGCGTCAACAAGGCACTTAACCAAATCATCGATGTGACCACCCAACGGTGCTCGTCCATAACTGTCGGAACGAGTGCGAACGCGACCGTCAAACTTTGCACCCACGTCTTCCATTTCGCAAGCTGCCGCGCTGGAACCGAGATGCCACTATGTGCCAGTTTCGATCGGTAAGCACTCATCGCAAGCTCGCGCGCGGTGATGATTGAGACGGGTAGCCACCAAACCCACCCGAGCGCTACGAGCGCAGCAAGTGCGCCGATAACCATGACCTTGTCCGCAAGCGGATCAAGAAACGTTCCGAGTTCTGTGCTGCCGTACTTGCGCGCGAGAAAGCCGTCAAGCCGGTCGGTGATCATTGCGCAGAATCCGAATGTCAATACCCACCAGGCCGGCGCGTAGAGATAGATGACCGCAATGACAACCGGCGCGAGCAAAATTCGTAACATCGTGACGGCATTGGCCGGAGTTGCAATTGTGTGATTGACGGCTCTCGGCGCAACAGTCACAACGATCGTGCTTCCAAATCGGGGCCCGCTGCGCCAACGATCTCAACCTTTGCGAAAGTACCGGCAACAAGTTCTTTCGGAATTTCGACAATGCCGTCGATCTCCGGCGCTTCGCGGTGGCTGCGCCCGACTCCGGGGGCGTCGACGAGTACTTCTACGCGCTCTCCGATGAGCAATGCACGCTTTGTCGCAGTGATCTCGTCCTGCATCGCACGCATTTCGCGCAGACGCTCGTTCATCAGTTCTGCCGGAACGGCACCATCGAGGCCCATGGCGTATGTGCCCTCTTCGGGCGAGTACCCAAAGAAGCTGCACCATTCGAGATCGGCTTCTTCGACAAATGCGCGGAGCTGATCGTGATCGTCTTCTGTCTCGCCGGGGTAACCAACGATGAAGTTGGACCGAAACGCAGCTTGTGGCTCGCGCGCACGAATGTCGGCAATGCGCCGCAAGAATCGCTCGCCATCTCCCCAACGACGCATGCGGCGCATCAGCGGACGCGAAACGTGTTGCAATGAAAGATCGAAATATGGCACGCCGGTCTCACAAATGACATCGATGAGCGAGTCACTCAGATCAGACGGATAAAGGTAGAGAAGGCGCACGCGATCGACGCGCTCGGAAACGGCGCGAACCAGCGGAGTAATGGCGCCGCGTTCGCCGATGTCGTTGCCATAAGACGCTAAGTCTTGTGCGACAAGCACGATCTCGGAGACCTGCAATTGCTCGACTTCGGCAAGGATCGAATCAATGCTGCGACTTCGCTGCTTGCCACGGAAGCTCGGGATTGCGCAGAAACCACACTTTCGATCGCACCCCTCGGCAACCTTTACGTACGCCCATGGGGCGTTAGCCGCCGGACGAGGCAAGTTGAGCAAATCGAAGTCCGGAACCGCGTTGCGTGTAGTGGTGAAGGAAACCGGCGTACCCGTTGAGAGGCCTTTTCCAAAACCGGCGACTTGTGTGACTTCGGGAAGGGCTGCCGCGAGCTCGTCTCCATATCGCTCGGCCATGCACCCGGTAACAATGAGGTCGGCACTCTCGCGCTTGACGTCGGCCAGAGCCAAGACGGTATCGATTGATTCGGTCCGCGCCGCGTCGATGAACGCGCAGGTGTTGACGACGACCACGTCAGCTTCCTCCGCCGACGAAGCTCGAGTCATTCCCTCGCGAACGAACTTTCCTTCGAGCTTGTCTGAGTCAACCTGATTTTTGGGACAGCCGAGAGTCTCGAGCCAGTACGTCTGAGACATATGGTCGCAGTTTACGTTAGTTATTCCATTCTCCCGCTCTGCAATGACGTGCCCGGTCGCTGCGCTCCCTTCGTCATTGCCTGTGCCGCTTGGGCAACATGCCTGTTCTCCCGCTCTGCAATGACGTGCCCGGTCGCTGCGCTCCCTTCGTC
>JBBSGY010000226.1:0-5172 GCA_038253645.1 Acidimicrobiales bacterium | reverse complement strand
TTCGGCAATCATCTGACGGATCGACGGAATACATTGCCGGGTCGCAGGAATCTTGACCATCAAGTTCGGCTGCCCAAGACGCGTGTGCAGTTCGCGGGCGCTCTCGGTTGTGCCTTTCTCGTCGAGTGCGAGTGCGGGCGATACCTCAAGCGACACGAACCCGTCGTTACCGTCGCTTTCGTCGTAAGTGGGCCGCATAATTACGCATGCGTCGTTGACGTCTTGGACTACGAGCTCCCAATACGCGTCTTCCACGGAATGGCTATGGACCAGCGATCGGAACTGTTCGTCGTAGTCGGTTCCATTTGCGATCGCCTTCTCGAAGATCGTCGGGTTGGAGGTGACGCCTCGAATGCCGTCGTCGCGCATCTGGGCCAACGTGCCGTGCGTGATATATCCGCGTCTGAGGTTGTCGACCCAGGGACTTTGCCCCTGCTGTTCATATAGGTCGTGAAGAAGAGTCATCGCCCAGAACCCTACCCATTTCCCCGCTTTGCAGCCCATTTCCCCGCTCTGCAGCGATGTGCCCGCTCCTTCGTCGCTTCACCGCTGCTTGTGCCGCTCGGGCAACATGCCTTGCGGACGTTCGGTCGGTCGTGCGTCAGCTCGGTGGGATTAAGGTGAGTGGTACGACGTGCCATGGACCCTGGTCGAGTCTGCAGTGGGCCTCGATCGTGCCGTAGGTCGAGTAGGCAAGCTCACCTTTGACGAGGCGGTATCCGAACTTTCCGGGTTCCACCTGAAAAGGCTGGACGTTGCGGGCAATCTGCTCGCCTGCCTCGTCCTTGAAGACCGTCTCGAGAACGGCCGCTCCATTCTCCTCGGCTCGACATCGAACGAGCACGATGAGGTGCGGCTCGAGGGTCACCGGGGGAGGCGTAGGTGCAACAACGGAAAACATGATCCCGTCGAGGTCAATGCGTGTCGAAGGCCCTTCGACCTGGCGAAAGTCGATATTTTCCACGAAGAGGGTCGAAATAATGTCCATCGCCGGCGACCCTACTGGCTCTCGATTCGCCTCCCGCTCCGCAAGCCCCGCTCCGCAAGCCCTGTGCGCAAAGCGCCCCGTTTTCGTCGATCGTAGGAGCCTGGCGCACACAGCCCGGCGGACTTGGGCGCGGCAGGAATGACTTGGGCAGTGGCGCTATTAGGGTTGGCGGCCGATGACCACGGCTCCAGCACAATCGCCAAGTGCGCCGGTCGTCACGACTCGCCAGGCGATACTCGAAGAAGCGCGGCGCTGCTTCGCGGAGAATGGATTTGGTGGCACGTCCCTCAACGACATAGCCGCCGGAGTCGGCATCCGGCGCCCGAGTCTTCTCCACCACTTTCCTTCGAAAGAGGCGATCTACAGACAAGTCTTCGAGGATGCGATGCTCGATTGGGTCATACGTCTCGAAGTTGCGATTCGCGAACCCGTAGACGGTTGGGCACAGGTCGACAAGGTGATCTCGATCGGATTCACGTTTTTTGTCGAAAATCCCGATTTTGTCCGAATCGTCAGACGCGAAGCGCTTGATGGCGGCAGCCATCTCCGCATCGATCTCGGCACGGCACTGCGGCCGCTTCTCAACCGGGCGGCGGGTTTTTTCACGAAAGAGATGGAGGCCGGGCGATTTCGGAGGCACGACCCCGAACAACTTCTTCTCACCGGATACGGCGCGCTTTTGAGCTACTTCAGCGATCTGCCTTTTCTCGAGTCGTTATTGGAAGAAGATCCCCTTGCGGCGCGCGCCCTGCAGACGAGACTCGAGCACATTCGGAGGTTTTTCCGAGCGGCGCTCGAACCGGTGGCGTGAATAAGTTTCTTCGCAAGCTCACGATCGCGCTGCTCATTCTCGGTGCAGCGCTATATGGATTTCTCGGTTGGCGGTCACTACATCCGTCAAAGGCAGCGGTCGTGCCGGGAGAGCTCGCCGCCGCCGTCATTTCACCACGACGCGTTCCCGATCTGGTTGCAATCAGTCAGCAAGATGCCCAACTACGCGCCGCGCTGACACAACTAACCGATGCCGCGGGTGCCGGTTCATGCCTCGACATAGAACGTAACGGCATCGACATCGTCGCTACGCGTTCAACAACGCCGCTGATCCCCGCATCGGCGGCGAAACTGCTCACCGCGTCTTCCGCAATTGATGTTCTAGGCCCTGACAAAACCTTCGTCACCGAGGTGAAGTCCAAGTCACCGAAGAATGGCGTGATCGAAGGACCCGTTTATCTCATCGGTGGCGGCGATCCGCTGCTGTTCACTCAGCAATATCAGAAGACGCTCAAGGATCAAATCGACGAACACACTTCGATAGAACAACTCGCCGACGCAGTTGTTGCGGCAGGCGTAAAGACGATCAGGGGCGGTGTGAACGCCGATGACCGCATGTTCGACGGTCAACGGTCGGTTCCGAGTTGGGAACCCGCCTACATCGCACAAGCTCAAGTCGGTTCGATTGGCGCGCTGACCGTGAACCAGGGAATAGACGTAAAGCCGAACGGCGTGCGTACCGTCACGACAGACCCCGCGACTCAAGCAGCGTCAGTGTTCACGGGGTTGCTCAAACAACGCGGCGTGCAAGTTGCACTCGGACCGGGCTTCGGTGCGACGCCCGGAAGTGCTGATGACCTCGCGAAGATCGAGTCCAAACCGCTTTCCGCGATTATCAAACAAATGCTCACCGAGAGCGACAACACGACGGCAGAGATTCTCCTCAAGCAAATCGCGCGGTAAAAAACCAACCGCGGAACAACGACAGACGGAACTTCTGCCGTCATGCAATCCGTTGCAGCGAAAGACACGACGCTTATTGACGGCTCGGGACTCGACCGCGGGAATCGAACCACTTGCGCAGTGCTCGCGCGGGTACTGAGCCGCAGCAGCGGAGATGGCGTCCTCACCAGCGGCCTCGCCCGGGCAGGGCAATCGGGAACGCTCACCCAACGCATGACGAACACGGCTGCAGTCGGGCGGGTTCAGGCAAAGACGGGCACGCTGTCGGGGGTGAGCGCACTCGCTGGATGGGCACGACCCGACAACGCCGCACCGCTCACCTTCTCCATGATCGTCAACGGCAAGGATGCAGCGGAATCGGAAAGGCTGGAGAATCGATTGGCTGTAACGCTTGCGGCCCTACCCCCGGTAGCGTCTTCGGTTGCATACGCTCCCGGGTAGTGAACGCCGGGTAGGCGTGAGCGCTCAACGGGTAAGAACACCGCTTCGTAAAGACACCGCTTCGTAAGCCATAAAAGGGGAAGTCAACTGTTAGGAAAACTGCTCGGCAGAGACGGCAAGGGTCTGGGCGAACTGCTCACCGAGCTGCGCCAGGTCACCGTCGACTACACGAAACAAGAGACCCTCGAGCCATTGAAGGGCCTCGGTCGCTATCTCCTTTGGGGAACGATCGCGACCGTCCTGTTCGGTATCGGCTTCATCTTCTGGGCTCTTGCGGGACTGCGCGCGCTCCAAACAGAGACAGGCTCGGTCTTCACAGGCCACTGGAGTTGGGCTCCATACCTCATTACCTTCGTGGCCAGCATCTTCGTGATCAGTCTCAGCGTTTTTGCAATTTTCAAAGAGCAGAATGCCGCCAAGAAACGCAAAGCACGGCGCAAGGCGGAGTCCGTATGACGAAGACCCTCGCACCATCCGACATCGAGTCGAAGCTGCGCGAGATCCAGGGCGAGATTGACACGGTCGCAACAGCAGCCATGCCGGCAGCCGTCGGCGTCGGGGTTGCCGTGGTGACCGGCATCGCCGCCATTGCCTATTTCGTCGGACAGCGAAACGCCAAGAAGCGCTCGACGGTCGTTGAAGTGCGGCGCGTATGAAGTGGCTCGCACAAATGATCTTTGGGCGAAGCCTTTTTAGTGGCAACCGCTTTTTCAGAATGCTCGCCATGGTCGGCCTTGCGTTTCGAATCGCACGTAAGCTCTCCGGCACCGCACCAAAGGTTCTTTACACGCACGAGCTCAAGGCCGGAGAGGCTCTCGTCGTCTCGGATCTACTCAAACAAAAGTAGATCCGGATGTCACGAGAGATGGAGAGCGGCGAGACGGTCTTGTTCGTCGACCGTAAAGGCCGAAACAAGCTGGTCACCCTGAAAAAAGACGAGCTTCACCACACTCACACCGGAACGATCGACTTCAACGACGTCATCGGCCGGCATGAGGGAAACGAAGCCGAGACGACCGGAGGGGCTAAGTATCGAGTCGTTCGGCCGACCCTTGCCGAGTTCGTCCTGAAGATGAAGCGCGGTGCGCAAGTCATCTATCCAAAAGACCTTGGGCCGATCCTCATTCTTGCCGATGTCTTTCCCGGAGCGCGAGTGCTCGAAGCCGGTGTTGGCTCGGGAGCGCTTTCGATGACTCTTCTGCGAGCGGGCGCAGAGATCGTTGGTTACGAATACCGGGACGACTTTGCCGAGATCGCACGCAGCAACGTGGAGGCCTTCTTGGGAAGCCAAGCAATGGAGAGGTACACGGTGCAATCCCGCGATGTCTACGAAGGGATAGTTGGCGACGATTTCGATCGGATCATCCTCGACCTCCCGGAGCCTTGGCGCGTTATTCCTTATGCCGAGAAGGCCCTGCGCCCGGGTGGCATCCTCGTTTCCTATGTGCCTTCGATCACGCAAGTAGCCGAACTGCGCGCAGCGCTGGCTGAATCTCCTTTTGAGATAGCGCAAACCGTTGAAATTCTCGAGCGCGGATGGCATGTCGAGGGACGCGCCGTTCGTCCCGACCACAGAATGGTCGCGCATACCGGATTTCTTACTCAAGCTCGGCTTCTCGCGAGTCGCTGAAAATGAAGATGCAAATGCAGCTGATCGACTGGATGATTCTGCTCGGCTGCCTGTCGGCGGCTGTCGGCGGCTACCGCATCGGTTTCGTGGCTCGCGTTGCCTCTTGGGTCGGCATCGTCGGTGGCGTCACGCTGGCGATCTGGCTTCTTCCCACCGTCCTCAGGAACGCCGCCGGCATCTCCGAGGCAAGCCGCCTCGGTTTGGTCGTTCTCATAACACTGTCGGGAACCCTTATCGGCCAAATGCTCGGCCTAATTCTCGGGGCGCGCATTTCCGCCAACCTCGTCCAGGGCAATTGGCTTATCGCAGACCGGATAATCGGCTTGTTCGCAGGGCTTATGGGCGTGCTGATCGCAGCCTGGATAATCCTGCCGACAGC
>JBBSGY010000225.1:0-5177 GCA_038253645.1 Acidimicrobiales bacterium | reverse complement strand
GAAGCGAGTGACTGGAGTTCAGACGTGTGCTCTTCCGATCTTGCCATTGTGTCCCAGCGCGAATCCCAAAGTGAGCGGGCCCGGCCGGTAAACCGGCTGAGCATCGCGCCAAGTAATCGTATGATTTTTCGATCCACCAACCTGTCCGATTGCCAGGTCGCCGCGAAGGGGCTTGAGGTTGTTTTCATCGAAAATGCTCGACACAAGGCCCTTGTCACGAAAGACATTGACGGATTCGCCGTCACTGACTGCAATTCCCGCGATCTCGTGACCTCGATGCTGCAGTGCGG
Organism: Acidimicrobiales bacterium; assembly: GCA_038253645.1. Lineage (GTDB taxonomy): Bacteria > Actinomycetota > Acidimicrobiia > Acidimicrobiales > JBBSGY01 > JBBSGY01. The sequence goes on along the minus strand of JBBSGY010000225.1, from coordinate 4,887 downwards.
AGAGAGCGTCATACGCTAGATAGGACACCGGAAGAGCCGGTGCAAAAATGCCGAACACCCCAGCGGTGTTGCGCAGCTCGTCGCCGCCCGTATTGGCAAGGTTGGAGTCACGAAGCGAGCGCACCGGTCAATCGTGCCACACGCCTATCGAAAAACACCCAACCGAATTGGGGTTGATTGCGCTCCGGTGAGTAATGATTCCCACGACGCACTAACTTGCACGCAAGTGATTGATCTTCACGTCCATTCATGCCGGTCCGACGGCACAGATTCGCCCACACGACTGGTCGAGCTTGCAGCCGACGCTGGTTGTTCGGCGTTCGCACTAACTGACCACGACACGGTCGGCGGCATAGCCGAAGCAACGAAGGCTGCGACCGCCGTCGGAATCGAAGTGATTTCCGGTGTCGAACTTTCATGCCATGTCGGGGATCGCAATGTGCACCTTCTGGGTTATTTCGTGGACCCCGACGACGCCACTTTTCTGAGCTTTCTCGCGCGCCAACGTAATTTGCGCGACGAACGCAATGGCATTCTCATCGAGAAGCTCGGCGCAATCGGAGTTCACCTGACTATCGAGGACGTCAAGCGAGAGTCAATCGGTGAATCCGTGGGACGTCCACATTTCGCTGCTGCACTTGTCCGCAATGGCGACGCAGCATCTGTCGAGGATGCATTCCTGCGTTTTTTAGGCGCCGAGGCACCGACGCATGTCGTCCGGCGGGACTTGCCCGCAGAAGACGCGATCGCGGCTATCAAGACTGCAGGCGGAGTTACTTCCTGGGCGCACCCGCTAACCGGGCGCGCGACAGGGAATGTCAGCTTCGACTCTTGCCTCAATGCACTCTTGCGCGCCGGCCTCGACGGTCTCGAGTCTTGGTACTCGACGTACACGACCGATGACCGCGCGCATCTTGCAACGGTCGCTGCACGTAACAGTCTCGTCGCTACGGGTGGTTCGGATTACCACGGAACATTCAAACCTGCGTTGTCACTTGCCAAGGGCGCAGGCGATTTACGCGTTCCGCAGTCTGCACTCGACGAACTCCGTGCTGCACGGCACTGACAACGATATAGACGGCTGCTAACGTCCCGAAATAGCTCAAATGAGGATCCATTCCTTCTTACATTTCTTATGTGAAGGATAATTTTCGGGGGAGGACAATCGCTATGGCGGCAGCCAAGACACGTAAAAAGCCTGAAATAAGTGACGCTCATCTTCAAGCTCTGGCCAAAGGTCGTAGCGAAAGTGCGGTCGTCCGTCGATATTTGGTCGCGCTCGAAAATCACAAGCCGCGCCGCGGACGCAAACGCACTCCCGACTCGATGCGCAGGCGCCTCGACATCGTCGAAAAGCAGCTCGGCAATGCAGATCCTTTGACCAAGGTGCAATTGCTGCAAGAACGGATCGATCTGCTACATCAGATCGACAGCAGCTCCGACACCGTCGACATGAAGGCGCTCGAGGACGGCTTCATCAAATCGGCCAAGACATACGGTAAGCGCAAAGGCATCACCTACGCCGCCTGGCGCGAATTCGGCGTACACGCTGCCGTCCTAAAGAAAGCCGGCATAAGCCGCGCCAGCTGAGCAAAACGTGTATGGCTCTCTGCCATGGCGCTGCACTAGGCGCCAGTCCAAAATCGTGGGAGAGGCGGGGGCCATAAGCCGCGCGAGCTAGTTTTCGGTAACTCCGGGCCAGTTGGTGAAGGTTCGGGCGGTTATGCGCTCATATGCATCTACGTAGCGCTGACGGGTTCCGGCGATGACCTCTTGGGGAAGCGGCGGCGGCGGAGCCGTCTTTCCCCAAGGTTGGGTCTCCAAGTAATCACGCAAGATCTGCTTGTCATACGCTGGCGGAGTTTCGCCGGGCTTCCAACCGCTATCGGGCCAAAAACGTGACGAATCAGGCGTGAATACTTCGTCACAGATCGAGAGTGTGCCGTCGATGTAACCGAGTTCAAGCTTGGTGTCCGCAAGGATAAAGCCCTTGCTCGCGGCATGAGTGGCAGCACGTTCATACGCTTCTAGAGCAAGGGCTTCGGCGGTCTTCATTTCATCCGTGCCGATCACGTCAGCCGCTTCCTGCAACGTGAGATTGATGTCATGCTCACCAAGTTCACCCTTGGTCGACGGTGTGAGAAGTGGCTGTTCCAGCTTCGCGGCCAGCTGCAGGCCCTTCGGCAACGGCGTACCGTGCAGCGTTCCGTTACGCTGATATTCCTTCCATCCGGTACCTGCTAGATATGCGCGAACAATGAACTCGATCGGAAGCATCTCGGCCCTGCGAACTACTTGGCACCGCCCTTCGGCATCGGCAACGTCGAAATCAACAGGCGCAGCGCTCGAAACAAGATGATTCGGCAGATCCGCGAGTTGATCACGCAACCAAAAGTCGGTGAGGCCGGTAAGCACGCGACCGCGATCGGGGATCGGCTCCCCCATGACCACGTCGAATGCCGAGATTCTGTCCGTGGCAAGGATCAACAATTGATCAGAGTCGATCTCATAAATCTCTCTGACTTTTCCGGATGCGATTTTCCTGAAGGTCATATCGAGTCGAGAGCTTCGAACACCGCACCGATGTTGCGCAAGGAATTTTCGACACTAAAAGCGTGATCGAGGGCTTCAGCCTTCAGAGAAACCTCAGGGTCTTCCGCCAGTACCGATTTGAACGGACGCTGCTCATCAAGTGCCTTGCGTGCATCGCGCTGCACGATTCGATACGCATCGTCACGCGTGAGGCCCGACTCGATGAGCGCGAGTAACACGGGCTGACTGAACACAAGTCCGAGCGAACGGTCGAGGTTGTCCAGCATGCGCTGCTTGTCGACCGTAAGGCCGTCGATCAACTTAATTGCCGTCGTAATGACGTGATATGTGAGCAAGCTCGCATCAGGCAAAATCACGCGCTCGACGGAGCTATGCGAAATATCGCGCTCGTGCCAAAGCGCTACGTTTTCCAGGCCCGGCTGGACGTAGCCACGAAGTACCCGCGCGAGACCCGAGATCTGCTCGGCCGTAATGGGGTTGCGCTTGTGGGGCATCGCAGAACTGCCCTTTTGACCCTTGCCGAAAGCCTCCGCTACTTCAGCCACTTCAGTGCGTTGCAAATGACGAATCTCGGTGCCGATTAGTTCGAGTGTCGCGCCAATGGACGCGCATGCGTACAAATACTCTGCATGGCGGTCGCGTGCGACAACCTGAGTCGCAGGCGTCGGAGCAAGCCCCAGTGCCTTGCAGACAAACGCTTCGATGCGAGGGTCGATGTTTGAATACGTACCAACTGCGCCGGACAACTTGCCGACCGCAATAGTTTCGCGAGCTTGGCGGAGACGCCGGCGATCACGGTCGGCCTGCAACGCCCACAACGCAAGCTTCACGCCGAACGTCGTGGGTTCGGCGTGGATGCCGTGGGTGCGACCAACCATTGCAGTGTTTCGATGCTCGTGCGAGCGACGCTTGAGAACTTCGAATAACTCATCAATCCTCGTAAGCATCAAGTCGGCAGCCTGCGTGAGCGTCCAGCACTGCGCCGTGTCGATAACGTCCGTTGACGTAAGGCCGTAGTGAATCCAGTTACCGGCAGGTGGACCAATACGCGCCTGCGTTACGTCGACAAATGCCGCGAGGTCGTGATTCGTTATCGCTTCACGCTCGTCTATCTCCGCTGCGAACTGTGCATCGACTTTCGGCGCTTGGTCTCGCACGGCCAAAGCATCCTCGGCAGGAATCTCTCCGATATCGGCCCAGGCCTCAACAGCAAGAATCTCGACTTCAAGCATGGAACGCCAGCGAGCCTGCTCGTCAAAGAGCGCAGCCATATCGGGAGATGAATAACGACGAATCACAATGTTCCTTTGCGCGTCTCCGACGCGACGCTTGCTTTTGCGGCAATGTCCTTGCGGAAATACATTCCGTCAAAGTGAATGAGGTCAACCGCTTCGTAGGCACGATCGCGCGCCTCGGCGAGGGTGGATGCAACAGCAGTGACATTAAGTACGCGGCCCCCGGCGGTAACAAGCTCACCATCGTCATTTGTTTCGGTTCCAGCTTGGAACACGATGACGCCTTCGAGAGCTTCAGCGGCGTCAATTCCGGTGATGACATCACCGCTGTGTGATGACTCGGGGTAACCCGCCGAAGCAACCGTGATCGTCACGCAAGCGTTGTCGAGCGCAACTGAACCGGAAACTTGAAGCGCGCCGCGCGCTGCCGAGTCAAGCAATGCCACGAGATCCCCACCGAATCGCGGGAGCACCGCCTGCGCTTCAGGATCGCCGAAACGAACGTTGTATTCGATGAGTTTGGGGCCCTCCGACGTGAGCATCAGACCCGCGTACAGCATGCCGCGGTAGTCGATGCCTTCTTTGATGAGCTGCGTGCACGTTGGATCGACAATGCGCTGCATAACTTGATCCGCTATCTCAGGCGTAACGATGGGCACCGGCGAATACGCGCCCATCCCACCGGTCATCAAACCGACATCACCGTCACCGATGCGTTTGAAATCTTGCGAAAACGGCAACGCGAATCCGCCCTTACCGTCAAATACGTAAAGCAAGCTGAGTTCTGGACCTACCATGCCCTCTTCAATAATGACGGTTGTACCGGCGCTGCCGAATGCATTACCGGACAACTTGTCACGCAAGTCTTCGCACGCAGTTTCGAAGTCGTCAGTCACAACAACGCCTTTGCCTGACGCAAGGCCATTGGTCTTTACGACGTAAGGCGCAGGAAGCGTCTTCATGAATGCGATTGCTTCTTCAGCCTCGGTAAATGTGCCGTAGCGCGCTGTCGGAACGCCTGCACGTTCGACAAAGTCTTTCATGAAGGCCTTCGAGCCCTCGATTTGCGCACCATCTGCACCGGGTCCGAAAACCACTT
>JBBSGY010000224.1:0-5181 GCA_038253645.1 Acidimicrobiales bacterium | reverse complement strand
CGCGATCGGGACTCACGTTGGTCGTAATTACCGGTTCGGGCCAGTAGTTCAGCGTGCTCACATCAATGACTCGATCCCGCGCAAGGCGCCAGCGCAGTGACCCGAGTGAACCCAACAGGCAGACGGCACCGGCAAGTCCAAGGCTTACCGACAAGTCGCGTGTCGCGATCAGCCCCCAAATCGCACTTCCGAGCGCGAGGCCGCCTTGCAATACAAGTAGATACAAGCCCATTCCTCGCGCTCGCACCCAAGCGGGCAGCACGCTTTGTGCACTCACATTGAATGTCGCAAGCGCGGCAACCCAACACGCGCCACTCACAGCGAGCATTGATGCCACCAACCAGACCTGATGCACAAAACCCATCACGAACACTGACGCAGCGGTGCCCAAGGTCGCGCCGGCGACCACGCGATCAACTCCATACGTGCGTGCTTTCGGTAGCACGGGAGCACAGACAATTGCACCGGCACCAAAGACGGCAAGCAGTATGCCGAAGCCGCCCGAACCCAAGTGCAATGCATTGCGCGCGACAACGGGTAACAAGGCCATTAAAGCACTTGCCGGAAACACGTATAACGCGGCGCGAATCAACACTGCACGCAGAGCCGGCGAGTGGCGTCCGTATCGAACACCGGTCTTTACTGCACCCCAGAGGCGTTCGGCAGGTAGTGCACCCTCTCGCTCTCCCTCTCTTTTTGGTCGCCGCCAGATGCCGATGACGCACAAGATGCCGACGAATGAGACTGCATTAAGACCGAATACAGCTGCTGCACCGAGGGTTGCAACAATGAGCCCTCCGATCGCAGGACCCAGAGCGCGACCGACATTCATCGCGATACTGCCAAGGGAGATGGCTTGAGGAAGCATCGGCCGTGGTACGAGCTCGGGCTGAATCGCTTGCCAGGCCGGAAGGTTCATCGCGTTGCCAAGGCCGAGAGCGAATGTGAGCGCGAGCAGCATTACCGGCGTAATCGCATCGAGCTGTGTGGCGAGCGCGAGCGCGGCCGCCGCGATGAGCATAAATGCCTGCGTTGAGAGCAAGAGCTTGCGGCGGTCGACGATGTCGGCCACCGCGCCCGCCACGAGGCCGACGACGAACACGGGCAGTGTGGTCGCCGTTTGTACCAACGCAACCTCGGCGGGATTACCGCCAAGGTCGCCCATCAGCCAGGAAGCGCCGACATTTTGCATCCATGTGCCAATGTTCGAGAAGAGCTGGGCAATCCAGAGAGCCCGGTAGATCGGGATGAGCAACGGCGACCAGGGCGACGGCTGTGCTTCGCTGGTGGCTTCGGTCTCAGTCATGGATATCGACAGAGACTACGCATTTGGGCCGTGCTTTCTACGAGCGTCCGGCGAAACCTGGGCCCGGAGCGCCACCGAGATCAGCCGAACATCGACGGAGGCTTGTCGGGTGCAGGTAGGCCAAGGTGTTGCCAGGCCGACGGCGACGCGAGGCGGCCGCGTGGTGTGCGCTGAATGAGCCCACACTGCAAGAGAAACGGCTCGTACACGTCTTCGACTGTCTCCGGTTCTTCGCCAACACTCACGGCAAGCGTCGACAAACCCACGGGGCCGCCGCCGAAGCGATTGCAGATGATGTCGAGAATTGCGCGGTCGATCTTGTCGAGCCCGAGGTGGTCGACACCGAACAAAAGCAGGCCTTCGTCAGCAATTTGCTTGGTTACGACCCCATCGCTGCGCACTTCCGCGTAGTCGCGGACGCGACGCAGGAGGCGGTTGGCAATACGCGGCGTGCCGCGTGAGCGACGCGCAATCTCATACGCGCCGTCGTCAGCAAGTTGAACCCCGAGAATCTGCGCGGCGCGTCCGACTATGTCGCGTAAAGAGTCGACGTCGTAATAATCAAGGCGTGCAACGAAGCCAAAGCGATCGCGAAGCGGTCCGGTAATCAAGCCTGTACGTGTTGTTGCACCAACGAGGGTGAAACGCGGAAGGTCGAGCCGCAATGAGCGCGCTGCGGGACCTTTACCCAAGATGATGTCAAGTTGGAAGTCTTCCATCGCCGGATACAGCACTTCCTCGACAGCGCGCGGTAAGCGGTGGATCTCGTCAACGAACAAGACGTCGCCGTCTTTTAGATCGGTGAGTATCGAAGCGAGGTCGCCTGCACGTACGAGCGCTGCTCCGGATGTTATGCGAAACGCAGCGCCCATTTCGGTGGCGATGATTCCGGCCATTGTGGTTTTGCCGAGGCCCGGCGGTCCGGCAAACAGCAGATGGTCAGCGGCCTGTCCGCGCATACGAGCAGCTTCGAGAAGGATCTGTAGATGCTCCGTGAGCTTTGGCTGGCCTACAAACTCGGCAAGGCGCTTGGGGCGAAGGCCGGCTTCGTCAAGAATTTCTACTTCCTCAGCTTCGGCAGTCACCTCGCGTGCGTTTTCAGTGACCACTTCTTTGCGCGGACTCATGCGGTTGCCAGTTCACGCAGTGCCATGCGGACAAGGTCTTCTGCAGTGCCTTCTGACGGCAAATTGTTGACAACCTTGCGGATCTCATCGCCTGCATACCCGAGGCCGGCGAGCGCCGCGGTTACATCGGCGCGCGTCGAGCCACCGACAACCGGAGTGATGGACGTGATATCGAGCGCATCGTCATCGAGGTCGACCTCGAAGCGTGCTTTCAGCTCCATCAACAACCGTGTTGCAGTCTTTTTTCCGATGCCAGGCACCTGTGAAAGTGATGCAGTGTCATCCATGGCAACGATTTGGCGGAGAGCGGACGGTGAATGCATCGATAGCAATGACAGTGCCATTGACGGGCCGACTCCGTGTGCCCCGATAAGAGCCTCGAAGCAACGCTTTTCTTCGGGCGTTGTGAAGCCATAAAGCGTGATCGAGTCTTCACGAACACGCGTGTGTACCCGCAGCTCGACTTCCGTGTTGATCTCACCGAGCATTGCAGATGTCGGACCTGTAACATGAACGTCGTACCCGACGCCGTTTACGTCGACAACGACTGTTCCAGTCATGCTGCGTTCCACGAGACGACCGCGTAGATAGCCGATCATGTTGCTGCTCCAATTCTTTGATGCCATGACGACTGGCTCGCGTGACACAAAGCGAGAGCAAGCGCGTCGGCGACGTCTGGTGGATCCGGGCGAACATCGAGCGAAAGCAAGGTCTGCACCATCTGCTGCACCTGCTTCTTGGAAGCAGCCCCGTCACCGGTTACGGCCATCTTTACTTCGTTCGCCGTGTATTGCTGCACGTCGCAGCCGAGCTGTGCCGCAGTGGCAAGTGCGAGCCCGCTCGCCTGGCCGACCGACATCGCGGTTCGAACGTTTGTCTGGAAGAAGACCCGTTCGACGACTACGACATCGGGGCGCATCTCTTCCATGAGCTCGCGCAAGTCGTTAGCGAGGGTGGCGAGGCGACCTGGCAAAGGTTCCGAAACCGGCGTCGTCAGAACCCCGGCCGACACAGCGGCCGGCTCACCCGAAGCGGTGGTGACCAGGCCGTATCCGCATCTTGAGACCCCAGGGTCTATGCCGAGGACAAACATCAGTTCGAATAGTAGTCAGTGAGAAGGCACCAACGGTGGCTCGAGCGTGGCAACCCATTTCTTCACGGCTTGGAAAAAGGCTTCTGGGGTTTCGATCCAGGGGAAATGATTGGCCCCTTCGAGGATTGCGAGTGTCGCGTTCGGAAGCGCACGTGCGATTCGCTTGGCGTGAACGGGGTCCCATATGAGATCACGCTCGCCGTGAATCACAAGCGTTCGCACTTCTACATTGAGCGAGCGGTCAACGACACTCCAATCCCAGAATATTTTGTCGGACTGCACAAGCGCGTCTGCGCTGTAGATGGTGTTTGCCATCGCGGCTCGCAGCACGTCGACGGAATCGGCATTGGTGAAGTACGGCAGTGAAGCGCCCCATTGCGCTTGACTTTCAGCGTCTGTCTTGGGCGACACGTCCCATATAGCATCCAACTCAACGGGCGGTTTCGCTTCCAAATGCTCGTACGGCTCTTCGTTCGTCCCGAGATATCCGCATGTTGTTCCTACGAGGATTGCTCCGCTGAGACGTTCTGGGTTTCTGCACATCAGTTCGAGCGCAACGTTGCCACCATATGAGTGCCCGAGCACAAAGAACTTCCCGAAGCCGAGATGGTCCGCGAGCGCGATGACATCATTCGAGAGGTTCTCCATGGTCAAGGTTTCGATCGGAACGCGCTCAGAAAGCCCGTTGCAACGTTGGTCCATGTAAACAAGTTGGAAATGACGCGCAAGAGGGCCAAGAGTCGCTCGATAAAGCGTTTGATCGAGGCCCAGACCGCCGTGCAACACAATGCACGGCGTTCCTTGACCTTCGACGACGTAGTGGATCATTGTGCCGTTCAGCCTTGCGTCCACTGCGCTCAAGCGTGTTGCTCTATGAAGTCATGTAACTCATCGACTTCCCACCAGCCGATGTCATCGGGGATGTTTTCGGTGTCGAACGTGACGACCTCGATCACTTCGTTTCCGTAAATACCGGGCACCGGCAACGCGGCTAGCTCCACGAACAAATACGGTGTCCACGCCCACTGCTGGGTGTCTTCGTACACACTCATCTTCAAATGCGCGACACGAAACGATGCAACTTCAGCGCCGGCTTGCTCATCGACAATGCGACGAACATAAACGTCGAGACTCTCGCCCCAGATCGGCAAACAATGAACGAAGTACAGGTTTGGCTTGCGGGAGTCTTGTGCCTTTTGCGGCACCTCGTGTTGCGGCACACCCTCCGGGCGGCGCAATGCGACGTACTTGCCACAAAACGTCAGAATGTTCTCGATCGATATGTGTGTGCCGCCGGCAGCCTCGGTTTCGACCGGCGGGCCGAAGTTCGCTTCATTCCTGTGCCATTTATATTCGAACGCCATGAGGGGAAAGTATCGCGCCGGAATCGGGACATACTTCTCTCGTGGCCGAAGACGAAGTAGAGCGGCATCTCGGAGACGGCACGCTCAATGCCGTCACCCGCAAAGGGCGATGGGTGCATCGACCTTCGAGCCCTAACAGCGAATTCGTCCAGCGGCTCCTCGCCGTGCTGCAGGGCGCAAACTGTCGCTGGGCACCCGAGCCGGGTGGTTTGCCGGCAGAAGACCACGAAAGAGTCTCCTTCATCGAGGGTCTTGCGGATTGGGAACTTCGTGAAGCCGGTGGAGATCCAT
>JBBSGY010000223.1:0-5182 GCA_038253645.1 Acidimicrobiales bacterium | reverse complement strand
GCTTGCGGGCATGAGCATCAATATCGAAGTCTTCTCTGCGCAGAGTGCCAAAGCTGTGCTGGGGCGAAAATTTCGAACGACTCGCGACCATTTCGCGCCGTTCATCGAAAAGGCGGTTGAACGGCTTGGTGTCGGCAGTGTTCGCTCGGCAATCATCCCCGGGCTCGAGCCGCTTGAAAGCACCTTGGAGGGTGTGGAATTCCTTGCATCGCTTGGCTGCCTGCCGGTTCTCAGCCCGTTTCGTCCGTCGGGGACGGTTCGATTACATGCCATAAACCCGCCAACCGTCGATGCCATGACGACGCTGTTGCACGAGTCAAGATCGATCGTCCGTAAATATGGCCTTGGTCTTGGGCCCACATGTTTGCCGTGTCTGCACAACGTTCTTGGAATGCCGTGGGATGGGACGGGTGACTAGCGCACTGCGACACCGGCGTGACTCTGTCTCACAAATCCTCGGAGATCGGGCTCTTGTGTATTTCGGGTTGCGTGGGACCGAAGCCAAGTCGCTCATGCCGATAGAACAACTCAGCGCCGTTGCCTCGATCATCGCGCCACCGCGAGGTGGGATTGACGCGGTGACTTACGAATCAATTTCTCGCCGACGAGTTGACGCGGATCGATTTCACATTGATTTTGATTCAGCGGAAATGCGCTCGGCTTTCCGTCGCAGGCTGGCGATGCTTGTTCGTCGAGATTCCTTGTTTGTGGTGTATTCGCCCAATCTGTTTCTCGAGGATTTCGCACTGGCGTCTTCCGGCGTCGAGATAGCCGGCATTCCGAGGCGAATGCAAGCGATGTTTGATCACAAGCCATGGGCTGAAGGTGAGCTGCAACGTCTCGGCGTTCGCACGATGAAGCAGCGCTATTACGCCGCGGGCGCTCTCCGGCATGGTCATCATCAGTTGGCGTACCCGGTGGTCTTGCGTCCCAGTGTGGGCTCGGGTGGTGACGGACTTGTAGTTGCTCGCGACGCGGATGATGCCGCACGTTTCGCATGGGCTGTCGATCCAGAGTCCATGGTGTCGATTTCCCCATATTTGGAAAGCGCGCTTCCAATCAACGTTGGTGGAGTGGTCTGGGCTAATGGGCAGGTGACTGTGCATCCAATTTCGGTTCAGTTGATCGGCATCGCGGGTTGTACAGATAAACCATTCGGATTTTGTGGCAACGACTTCGGCGCCACATCGTTGCTGGCGACGGCGGTCATAGAGGAGGTCGAGCAGCACTGCAGGACGATCGGTCATTGGATGTACAGCCTTGGATATCGAGGCGCGTTTGGCGTTGATTATCTTGTTGACGACGACACTGTTCACTTCTTGGAAATCAATCCTCGCTTGCAAGGTTCGTCTGAACTTTCGAGTGATTTGGTCGAGCGCTCGGACAAACCAGGCATTATTCTCGAGCACGCCGCCGCCGTTTTGGGTGTGCTCCCGACAGAGGAACCTTCACTTCTCTCGTGGGTCGAAACGCTGGATCAAGCGTCGCACCTCGTGGTGCATCGGACAGAGGCTGTCAACCTGCAAGATGCCAAGTGGATCGATGCCTCCGAATCACCGACGGTTGACCTCCTAAGTGATCCGCCGATTGACGTTGACCTGGGTGCTGTTATCGGAAGGTTGCGGTTCGAGTCATCCATCACCAACACCGGCCGACATCTCTTGCCAGATGTCCGTAGACATCTCCAAAATTGGCTCGTAACAGTCGACAACAACGATTTGTTCCTGGTGTAACCCGATGACCGAGAATGGATGGATGTCAGATGAATCCGACGAGGTAACGGACCTCTCCATAACGTTGCGCGATCTGTTCGCCGGCAAATTGAGCTACAGGGTAATCAATCGCGTCTGTCTGGGGGTGGCAAGAAATGTGCAGGATCGCACGGGTGTCCAGAAACGTCCGCACGACGTGTCGGTGGCAGAATTATTGCAGTGTTCGGCTTGGGAACTGATAACCGTCGAGGGAATCGGCCGGCGCGCGTGGCGACTATTTGCCGACGAAATGTCAAAGCTCGATCTGAAATTGAACAACCGTCCCTCGCAATTGGAGACGCTGACGCACGCGAGCATTGCAGTAGAGCAGCTCATTGCCGGTGGCGCACTAAGTACGACGGCGCGAGCCCGCGCTATGTCGTTCTTGAAGACGCAAGAACAGCTGCTCTACCAACTCGACTACGAGTCGAGACGAACATTTGGTTCGCAAAGCTAAAACGATCGAACCCGGTGCCCAGTCAATGGGTTCGATGATCGTGACCGTCGATGACATTCCACATGAAGCTGTTCAACGCGTCCGCTCGATCACCGCGACATCGATGAGCGAGCGGTGGGAAGACACGTTACGGGTTGTATCGGGCTACGTCGACGTCACCGTTGCCCGGCTGGGCAGACCAATTGTGCGCACGAAAATGCCCGATGGCATCGGCTCATTCCTGAATGGAGGAGATACCGGTGATTATGCAGAGCACCCGTCGCAGGCGCTTATCGGTATCTTCGCAATGGAACGAGCGATGGGGCCGCTAGACGAGCTAACCGTTGCGCTGTGTGGCGACTTGAACATGAGGTCCACCCGAAGTTTGCTATCGCTTCTGGCACGAACGCCACCCAAAAAGCTGCTCTGCACAACGCTGCCCGAGTTATTACGCGAGCGTACGATCCCGCAGGCCGTGCAGCATCTCGTGGAGTTCAGGGAGTCGACGGACCTCGGTGATGCCGATGTGGTCTATGTCACAGGACTCTCACATAGCGCTGTTGATGAGCGGAAGCGGCACCGTCTGCGTATCACGCGGGATGTAGTGGAATCGCTTCAGGCTCACGCAATTGTGCTCTCGCCAATGCCGGTCGTCGATGAGATTGCGTCAACAGCGCGGAGCAATCATCGCGTGCAAATACTTCGTCAAAGCGACGAGGGCTTGTTTGTGCGCATGGCGTTACTCGAGGAGCTTGTCGGAGGTATGTCATGAGCGCGCGACCTACGGCCAGTGGATTGAGCCTTTGGCCGAATCGCATAATTCGGGCATGAACTGAACAATGTTGCTACGGTGCGCACATCCTCAGGGAATCCACATGTTCCCAAGAGCCGAAGGGGAGTACCCCGTTGTTCTCACGAGTTACACGGCGCCGGACGTTCGCCGTCACATCAGCGTTCGTTGCGGTTGCGTTTCTGCCGCTTCAGGTAATCGACACGCCGGCACACGCTGCCACGGTCAAGGCCGGGCAACCCGAAAAGCTTGCGCCACTAGGCAAGGCGAGTCCTGCTCCGAAAACCGCGCCTGATTCTCCGCAGGGCAACTTCGACAGTCCACCCAAGGCGACTGACCCCCGGACGACACTCGCGCAAACCACGCCTACGAGCACAGACCACTTCAAGCCAGGCGCGTCAACGCTCGTGGATCAGTCAGCGTCTGTGAACACTTACGACAACGGTGATGGAACGCAGAGCGTTGACATGTTCACGTCTCCCGTCAACTTCAAAGACACAAACGGCACGTGGCAATCCATCGACGATACGTTGGCCCAAAGCAACGGAAAGATCCGTAACGCCGCCGGACCGGTTGCGGTCGAGTTCAACGCGACAACGAGCGCTACTGCGCTCGGAAAGCTGAGCCTCGGTTCCAACAGCCTTACGTTCGGGCTCACCGGTATCAATACGTCGAAGCCGGGTTCATTCAGCGGCCGATCGATCACTTATGCCGACGCGCTCTTGAATTCCGACATTCGCTATGACGTGAACGGAAGCAAGATAAAGGAATCGGTCATCGTCAAAGCGCCTGTTTCGACACCGGCGTACGATTTCCCGTTGTCGCTCAAGGGTTTGCAAGGAACGACAGATGCAGCAGGGACGATTGCATTCAAAGACGCGTTGAACAACACCGTGCTCACGGTGGCCGAAGGCATAGCGTGGGATGCGGCAGGTGCGCAATCACCGGTTTCGATAACGCTTTCTGCGAACGGAACGGCTCTCGATGTGACGCCGGATGCAAAGTGGATTGCGGATCCCAGCCGTGTGTACCCCGTCACGATCGACCCGACCTTTGACGCCGGTCTTGATGCTGGGCAGTTTGACCCGTCGCTCGACGCTTATGTCGCGAGTGCAACGCCGACTACCAACTACAACGGCGTGTCAGGCCAGTGGACCGGCAGCACGTACGTTGACAAGGCGGGAATCGTTCCTGGAAACAGCAGCTACCACTCGTACATGTATTTGAAGACCTCGCCACTCAACGGCAAGCAAATCCTGGATGGCCGGCTCAAGATCTTTACGTACAGCCATACCGGATCGTCGGACGCGCTGCTCATTCGACCCGTTGCGGGCAGCTGGGGACAGAATTCCATCACGTGGAACAATGCACCGTCGAACATCGCCACGAGTATCTCGACGACACCGCCTACTTCGAGTTACTCCGACATCGACATGACGACGTGGGTTCAGAACTGGACAGGCGGAGCGTGGGCGAACAACGGTCTCGAGTTCGAGGCGGCAAACAGCAGCTACTACCTCTTCGGCGCCACAGAGAATCAAAGCCTTGGCGGCCAAGCTCCATACATTCACGTCACCTACAACACCCAGGTAGCGCCCGGCGCCCTTGTCTCCCCGGCGAACGCTGCAGTTGTAAACAACACACCGACGCTCACCGGCACAGCCGGAACCGACCCTGATGCCGGTCAAACACTTCAGTACTGGTTTCGCTCGTCAACCACCGATGATCCCGAAGCCGGCGAACTCATTAACAGCGGCTGGTTGTCATGGCCGAGCCGGACTGTTCCAGCGGGCCTTTTGCGTGATGGTGCCACGTACTCATGGGAGATGTACACATGGGACGGGTACTGGATGCCTCGCGCGTACGGGTGGAAATTCAAAGTCAATCTGCGACTTGGCAGTCAGTCGGTAACTCCAATGGATACCGAGGGCCCGGTCGGCGTGAACATGGCGACAGGCAACGTGACGTTTTCGACCGCATCGCCGAAGTTCAAGACAGTCGGTGGCGATGTGGGGCTGTCATACACATATAACAGCCAGACGCCGGCGAGTTCCGGGCTGATGGGCAAATACTGGCCTGGGTGTGGTTCGGTCGCTGACCCGGCAACATGTCCTACAGCTCCTTACCTCGTCAGAAATGATCCGCAAGTCGACTTCAGCTGGGGCAACGGATCGCCAGGCAATGGAATAACGGACGATACTTTTC
>JBBSGY010000222.1:0-5187 GCA_038253645.1 Acidimicrobiales bacterium | reverse complement strand
TCATCAAAACGATCTGACATTCGGTTTGATCTACGCGTGGCACGAGAATTTCACTTTGCCGTTGAGTCACGACGAAGTCGTTCATGGCAAAGGATCGCTCTTCAACAAAATGCCGGGCGACAAGTGGCAACAACACGCCAACCTCCGTTCGCTGTTTGCTTGGATGTGGGCGCACCCGGGCAAGAAATTGATTTTCATGGGAGGCGAACTCGCGCAGACGACGGAATGGTCGCACGAACGCAGTCTTGACTGGCACTTGCTCGAGTATGCGGAACACAAGGGAACGCAAGACCTTGTTCGCCAACTCAACACTATTTACCGCGATCAACCGGCGTTGTGGGAACAGGACTTCGATGAAACCGGCTTTGAATGGATCGATGCCAGCGACGTCGACAACAACGTTCTATCGTTTCTGCGTCTCGGTGCTCACGGGAATCATCTTGTCTCCATTGCGAACCTCTCGCCGATCCCTCGGTACCACTACCAAGTCGGACTGCCCCATGGCGGCCAATGGCAAGAGGTGCTCAATACGGATGCCGTCGAATTCGGGGGTAGCGGTGTCGGCAATATGGGCTGGGCGACCGTCCGTGACGAGTCCTGGCATGGCCGCCCTGCGGTTGCCGAGGTGACGCTTCCGCCGCTCGGGGTCGTCTGGCTCGCCCCTGTACCTCTGTGATCGGCTCTCGCGGATAGCCCGTTTCTCCCAATCTTTGTCCCCTCAGGGGGAACAGTTCTGCTCCAGGGGACAAAGGTCGGGGCAGCGGGATGCCAAATCGGGACTTTTGACAAGAAAACATTCGAATTAGCCACTAAAAGTGGTCGAATAGCTCAAAGATGGCGCCCGATCTGCCGTTGTACCTGGTGGAGCCGAATTTGCGACCGCAAGCACCGGCTTTGGAGGTCCGCCATGGGCCTTGCACTCAGCGAGGTACAACCAAACAGGCACGTATCGATTAGATACGTGGTAGCGACAGCCATCGTGTCGTTGGCGCTCTTTGTCGCGCCCTTGATTGCTGCCCCTTCCGCTTACGCAACGGGTGCCGGCGACGTTGCCGGTTCGGTCTATCAAGACACAAATGGCAACGGAGTGCGCGACGGCTCCGACCCTGGCATCTCCGGACGCACAGTGTTCGCCGACTACAACTCGAACGGCACGCTCGACGCAGGTGAACCAAGCGCGACAACGTCTGGCTTGGGGACGTACACGATCAATGCCGTAGACGCGAGCACGTATTCGATTGTTGTAGTGCAACCGACCGGTTGGGTTACGACTTCTTCCGCCCAGAACATTGCGGTTGTCGACAGCGGAGTTGTCTCGGGTGTCGACTTCGGTGCTTTTCGTTTGGGTTCGATCGCGGGAACCGTATATGAAGACGTAAACGGAAATGGTTTGAAGAACACCGGTGAAGCGGTGTTGGCCGGTGTAACGGTTTTCCTCGACACCAATAACAACGGTGTGCGCGACGTCGGCGAACCACAAGACGTGTCTGACAGCGGCGGCGGGTATTCATTCGGCTCTCTAACCGCAGGCGCCTACCTCGTTCGCATCACGGTTCCAAGCGGCAATACGCAAACCAATGCCAACCCTGCCGCGATCAACGTTCAATCCGGGACATCGCCGACCACGGTGGACTTCGGCTTGTTTGCACGAGGCTCGATTGATGGGTCGGTATACCAGGACCTCAACGGCAACGGAACTCGCGACTCCGGTGAGGCGGGCTATTCAGCAGCGAGCGTATTTTTTGACCTCAACTCTAACGGGATACTCGACTCGGGTGAAACCTCGACTACGACTGACGGCTCCGGCGCGTACTCGTTTCCATCCTTGAACGCCGGTACATACTCCGTGACGGTTGTCCTTCCGTCCGGCTATGGCGCAACTTCACCCTCGATGGTTGCGAAGCAGATCAATTCCGGGACATATGCGAACGGTGTCGATTTCGGGATCAGTAACACGGGGGTGCTGTCAGGAACTGTGTATGAAGACACCAATAGCAATGGAACGCGTGACTCCGGCGAATCCGGCATTACCGGCCGCACAGTGTTTCTTGACACAAATAATGACGGCGTTGCGAGTGTCGGCGAAGCAACGAGCGTCACAGACTCGACCGGTGCATGGTTCATCTCCGGCTTGAGCCCCGGTTCTTACAAGCCGCGTGCAGTTGTCCCTTCGGGAACTTCACAAACAACGACGAGCCCCGGGACCGTTGTCGTCGCAGCCGGAGCGTCTGGGAGCTCGATCGCGTTCGGTTTGTTCACGCAAGGCGTTATCGACGGAAATGTGTTTATCGACACTGACGGCAACGGAGCTCTTGACACGGGCGAGAACGGCACTGCCGCAAAGGTCGTCTATCTCGACTTGAACAACAACAACTCTGCAGGTGTGGGCGAGCCGACGGCGACGACCGACTCGTTGGGTAACTACTCGTTTACGGGGCTTGCATCGGGAACCTACCGCCCAAAGATCGTGGTTCCTGCGGGAAGTCAGTTGACCACAACGCTTCCCACGCCCATCGTAATTACCTCGGGAACCTCCGCGGCAAACGTGAATTTTGGATTGTTTGCGCAAGGAGTCATCACCGGTCTCATCTTCAACGACGGCAATGGCAACGGAACGCGCGATGTCGGCGAAGCAGTTATTGCATCGCGCACGGTATTTCTCGACAGCAATAACAACGGTTTGGCCGACGTAGGTGAACCAACGCAGGCCTCGAACACGTCGGGAGTCTTCACGTTCTCAGCATTGGGTCCCGGCGGATACCGCGTACGCATTGTCCCACCGACGAACGTAATCAGGACATCCACGCAACTCGCGACCGTCACGATGACTTCCGGTCTCACGTCGAGCGGCAACGACATCGGGTTATTTACCTTGGGTTCGATCAGCGGCACGGTGTACAACGACGTGAACGCTAACGGGGTCAAGGGAACAGGTGAAACCGGGTTGCTTGGTCGCACTCTCTACGTTGACCTCAACGCCAATGGCGTGCTCGACACAGGCGAGACAACTGCAGTCACCGGTTCGACGGGCGTTTACAACTTCACAGGGCTGACGGCAGGAAGTTACACAATTCGTTTGGTTGCCCCGTCCGGGCAAACTCAGACGAGCACGAATCCCGCCTCGACGAACGTGGTTTCCGGAACTTCGGCGACCAATGATTTTGGTTTGTATCTCGATTCAAGCATCACCGGTTTGGTATTCGATGACGGGAACGGCAACGCGTTGTTGACCGCGGGCGAGGCGGGCATCGCGGGCATTACCGTCTACATTGATGCGGACAACGACGGAACGTTCGACTCCGGTGAGCAAAGCACACTCACAAATTCCTCGGGCCTCTACTCTTTGGCTGCACTTAACCCCGGCGCGTACCGCGTACGGGTTGTGGTGCCTGCCGGACGTGCACAGACGACTACCGCGCCGGCTCCTGTAAGTCCGCCATCGGGTGGAACGACAACAGGAATCAACTTCGGTCTCTTCACGCATGCAAGCATTGTGGGAACGGTCTATGACGACACCAATGGAAACGGGAGTATCGGTGCCGGAGAGCCGTCGCTCGCAGGCAACGTAATCTTTTTGGACATGAACGCCAACGCGGTGTTCGATCTTGGCGAGCCAAGTACAACGGCTGACTCCGTGGGTTCGTTCGCATTCAGCGGGCTCATTCCGGGCAACTACCGTGCGCGCATCGTTGTTCCTGCGGGTTGGATTCAGACGAGTACAAATCCCGCTGTCATCACACCGACATCAGGCTCGAATAACTCAACTGTCGGGTTTGGCTTGTTCGCATACGCCAACTTGTCGGGCTCGGTCTACAACGACCTCAATGGCAATGCCAATCAAGACGCCGGCGAACCGGGAATGGCCGGCAAGACAGTCTTCCTCGATACGAACAACAACGGCACGCTCAGCGCCGGGGAGGCGGTTGCCTTGACCGACTCGTCGGGCAATTACAGCTTCGTCGGCCTTGGTGTCGGCACGTTCAGACCGCGCGTTGTTGTGCCCGGCGACAGTGTTCAGACTTCGACTACGCCAAGCGCAGCCATCAGTCAGTCGGGCGCGTCACTCTCCGGCAATGATTTTGGGCTCTTCGTGAAGGCAACCATCACCGGAACGGTCTACAACGATATGGCCGGCAACGGCATCAAAGACGTCGCGGATGGCGGAATTGGCGCGCGCACTGTATTTATCGACGCAAACGTGGACGGCATTCTGAATGTCGGTGAAATGTCCGCGGTTACAACGTCGGCGGGGTTTTATACCATCAACAACGTGCTCCCCGGAAGTCTCCTGCTGCGCGTAGTGGTACCGACCGGTGCAACGCAGACCTCGCCTGTTCTCGGAGCGATTTCGCCACAGTCCGGATCGACAACGTCCCTCGTGGACTTCGGTCTGTTTACGTTCGCAACGATCTCGGGAACCGTGTACAACGACCTGAACGGAAATGCTGCAAAGAACACAGGTGAGCAGGGCATCGGCTTGCGAACTGCGTATATCGACACCGACAACAGCGGCACTCTCGACATAGGGGAGCCGTCGGTTGTGACTACAACGACGGGTGTTTATACATTCGGCGGTCTGCTTGCGGGCAACTATCGAATACGCGTTGTGGTCCCAAATGGATCTCTGCAGACGAGTACAAACCCGAGCCCCGTTGCAGCAATGTCACAAACGGCTGCAACCGGTGTCGACTTCGGCATGTTCGTTCTTTCGTCGATTGCCGGAAACGTCTACGACGATGCTAACGCAAACGGAACCAAAACATCATCCGAAACGGGTAAGGCGAACATCACCGTTTATGTCGACTCGAATACAAACCAGACGTACGACGTGGGCGAGCCAAGCGTTGTTACCAACTCCAATGGTGATTATCTGTTTACGGGTCTTCCGGCCGGCTCGTATCGCATACGTCCGGTGTTACCTGCGGGCACGGTTCAGTCGTCGACGATTCTCGCCGCAGTGACTACAACTTCCGGATTGGCTTCAACAGGCCAAAACATCGGCTTGTTCACGCAGGGAACAATCAGTGGAGTGGTGTACGCGGACCTCGACGGTAACGCCGCACTTGACACGGGTGAGGTCGGAGTCGGGGGCCGAACTGTGTTTTTCGACACCAATGGCAATGGGTTGGTATCAGCGGGCGAGCCGGTCACGACCACAGACGGCGCCGGAGCATTTTCGTTTACCGG
>JBBSGY010000221.1:0-5190 GCA_038253645.1 Acidimicrobiales bacterium | reverse complement strand
TCGAAGCACAACTCCCCGAGATGCCAACGCCTGCTCAGACGCCAACACATCTGGAGGGACGCTGGATCGTCGCGATCAGGAAGCAAGGCAGCCGTCACTACGCAGTGGACAGCTTCTTCCGTGTGGAAGCGGTAGACGGACCGATACTGGAAGTAAGCCTGTTCGGCCGTTCCGGAAACAACCTAGCGAATCCGAAGGAGCATGTGCTCATGAGGAAGGACGTGGTTGCCGATCCCGCTGATGCCGTCGATAAAGGTGCCCAAGTCGTGTACCTCGATATTGGATTTCCGTATGCCCGCGAGCATCACACGTCGTTTCGTATCGACCCACTCATAAAAGTCACCAAGCGGGCGGCTGCGCAAATCAACATCCAGCTCTCGGGCGGGAGTACAGGCAAGAGCTTTCTTGACACCAGTCGCGGCTAGTGCGGTGTGTTCCAATTAACCGGCGATTCCAACGGCCGGATGACGCTGCTCACTTCGTTGGAAATCCTTAAAACTTTGCCTAAGTTCCTGCGGATTCCCGCCTTGTGAGCAACGCTCCCGGCTCGCCGCAATCGCGCGCCTATTTGGAATACACCGCACTTGGTCGCGAGTCAGCGGATCCTTAGGCTTGAGGAACACCACAGCGACTTCGAACAGTCTGCAGGGGATGGTCGTCAGGGACTTTTTGTGATGACAAAGTTTGTCTGTCGCGTTCGACCCATTAGGTGCATAGCCCTGTCGAGAACACATCTCGACGAAAGGCAGCACCGTGCACCTATATGATTTCGCCGCTGATGTTGGTGTCAACCCGCGTTCGGACGGCATGTCGGGGGAAGGACTTGCCCAACAACTGGCCGACCGGTTCCACTAATGGTCTCTCGGATTAGTTGAAGCCTCAGTGTCGCCAGGCGACAGTAGATGTTCACAAAACCGTTGGTGATCGGAACGCAACCTCTGCGGCACTAGTTTGGCGGGTTGTGACACTTTCGCAGCTCCCATCCTTATTGCGCACCGAACCGGCGATGACGTCGGTGATCGGCGGTAGCTCGGGTGTCATCGCAGTTCCAGACCCGGCAAGAGCCTTTTTTGTCGCCGGTGTGGTGAATCTCACTTCGGCCCGGCCGGTAACTGTCGCCGTTCCGACGTCTGCAGACGCCGACCGCCTGGTGTCGGATCTGCGGGTCTGGCTCGGTGAAGATGAGGTCGAAGTCTTTCCCGCCTGGGAAACGCTGCCATTCGAGCGGGTGAGTCCGGCAATAGAGACCATGGGCCGGCGTTTGCGCGTGATGTGGCACCTTCGCAGGCCGAGCGAGAAGTCACCGTCTGTCGTTGTCGCACCGGTCAAGGCCCTCGTTCAAAAGCTCGGCCCCCACGTAGAGGAAGTCGCGCCGATCGTGATTCGCAAAGGCGCCACGTTCGACCCTACGGATCTCGTTGAGAGACTCGTAAGCGCTGGTTACCGGCGCGACTACCAGGTCGAAGGTCGCGGCGATGTCTCGGTGCGAGGTTCGATCATCGACGTGTTTCCGTCCACTTCATCGACTCCGGTGCGCATCGACCTTTGGGGTGACGAAGTCGATCGGCTGAGCGAGTTTTCGATCAATGATCAACGTTCAACCGATGACATCGAATGCGCCGAACTGTTTCCGTGTCGTGAACTGTTGCCGACAGACGAGGTTCGCAAGCGCGCCGAGCAACTCGTCACTCAGCAGCCGTGGGCTCGTGACCAATGGGAGCGATTGAGCGAAGGGCTCACGTTCGACGGCATGGAGTCTTGGTTGCCTTGGCTCACCGAAGATGATCATGTGCTCACCGACTTGTTGTCACACGATGCTCAGGTGTTTCTGATCGAGCCGCGTCGCATGAGAGATCGAGCAGCGGACTTGCTCGGTGAAGAAGCGTCACTCGCCGACACGCTTGCTGAAACCTGGGGTGCAAAGGCGCAAAACCAGTCGTTTCCGCGCTTGCACGTCGAGTTCGACCGATTGCTGTCGCGGACCGCAGCACCGGCGCGCATGGTTACATCCGTTGCAGAAGGGCCCGATACGCCGGCGATCGTTGCAAGCGGATGGTCTTCAATTGTCGGCGACGCGGCCAAAGTCGCGAGCCAAATAACATCCTTGAAAGCAAAAAAGGCCCGGGTGATCATCGCTGCGACAACGGCGGCAAGCGCACACCGTATGGCCGATTCATTGCGTGAACAAGGTGTATCGGCCCCCGTTGTCGAAGCCGGTTCAGACCTGTCGCAGCCCGGCGCGTACACAGTTGTTGCACAACTCGACCGTGGATTCGCAATTCCGAACGCGGGTGTCGCCGTGATAACGGAATCAGATGTCTCAGGGCGCAAGCGCGCACATCGTCAAGCTCGCAAGCCGCGTAAACGAATTGACCAAGGCTTTTTTGAAGATCTCGCCGCAGGCGATTACGTCGTCCATCATCAACATGGTGTCGGCAAGTACGCCGGAATGGTCAAGCGCGCGATCGGCGGTGCCGAGCGCGACTACCTGATGCTTGCTTACAAGGGTGACGACAAGCTTTACGTTCCGTCTGACCAGATTGACGCGATTCGCCCATACACCGGTGGTGAAACGCCTTCATTGCACAAACTAGGCGGAGCGGATTTCGGTCGTGCTAAAGCTCGCGTGCGAGACGCGGTGCAGCTGATTGCGCAAGAACTCGTGGTGCTTTACCAAAAGCGTACGCATTCGTCCGGTCACGCGTTCGCACAAGACACGCCGTGGCAAAATGAGCTCGAAGAAGCATTTCCATTTCAAGAGACACCCGACCAGCTAAAGGCGATCGAAGATGTAAAAGCCGACATGGAAGAGCCGGTTCCGATGGACCGCCTGGTATGCGGTGACGTTGGCTTCGGCAAAACCGAGATAGCGATCCGCGCCGCGTTCAAAGCTGTGCAAGACGGCAAGCAGGTGGCGGTACTCGTGCCGACGACGTTGCTCGCCCAACAACACTTCGCGACATTCTCGGACCGTTTCAGTGGTTATCCAATACGAGTCGAGGTACTCAGCCGTTTCCTCACACCCGCGCAGGCAAAGAAGGTTGTGCAAGGCGTGAAAGACGGTGAAGTCGACCTTGTCGTCGGAACTCACAAGCTGCTTGCGAATTCGCTGAAGTTCAAGAAACTCGGCTTGTTGGTCGTCGACGAAGAGCAACGCTTTGGTGTCACGCACAAGGAAGCAATCAAGCATCTGCAAGAGAACGTCGACGTGCTGACACTTTCGGCAACGCCGATTCCACGAACGCTTGAAATGAGCCTCACCGGAATTCGTGATCTCACAATTCTCAACACCCCGCCTGCAGAACGCCAGCCAATTCTCACTTATGTGGGTGAATACGACGATCGCGCGGTTGCGGAGGCAATGCGTCGTGAGTTGTTACGTGAAGGCCAAATGTTCTTTGTTCACAACCGAGTGCAAGACATCGATCGCGTTGCCGTGCATTTACGGGAAATGGTTCCCGAAGCACGTATCGCAGTCGCTCATGGGCAAATGGATGAGAGCACGCTCGAACAAGTCGTTTAAGACTTTTGGGAAAAAAAGTATTACGGGTTGGTATGCACGACGATCATCGAATCAGGCATCGACATGCCGAGTGTCAACACACTGGTTGTAGACCGTGCGGATCGTCTCGGTCTCGGTCAGCTGCACCAGTTGCGCGGCCGCGTCGGGCGTTCCGGGCAGCGCGCGTATGCGTACTTGTTGTATCCGCCCGATGTTTCACTGAGCGAGCAAGCGCACGAGCGCCTCAAGACGATTGGCGAAAACACTGCTCTCGGTAGTGGTTTCAAGATTGCAATGCGTGATCTCGAAATCAGAGGCGCGGGCAATCTGCTCGGTGGCACTCAGAGCGGGCACATCGCAGCTGTTGGATACGACCTGTATGTGCAGATGGTCACTGAAGCCGTTGCCGAGTTGAAGGGTGAACCTATTCGTGAGCCGGCTGAGATCAAACTCGAACTGCCGGTCGACGCGAACCTGCTGCCGGCGTTCATCGGACGTGAAGATTTGCGACTCGAGGCATACCGACGCCTTGCGACCGTGCAGAGCGGCGCCGAAGTCGACGACATCGCCCAGGAGTGGAGCGACAGATTTGGGCCTGCTCCCGAGGAGGCCGAAGCATTACTCAGGGTCGCCCGCCTTCGGGCCGAATGCGTGCGACTCGGTGTGCGTGAGGTCACGGTCGCAAAAGACGTGGCTCGGATCGGGCCGTTGGCGCTCCCCGTGAGTGCGACGGTTCGGCTCAAGCGGCTCTACCCGAAGGCGGTCATCAAGGAAGGTGACCAGGTGGTGCTGCCGATGCCCAAGCGTGACCCATTCCGTTTTGCCACGTCATCGAAGGCACGAGCCGAGCACGTCGAGGAGGATCCGATCAGCTACATCATCCGATTCTTTCAAGAGACGCTCCCTTCAAGCGATCCACCGGTAGCATCGACGGGGTCGTGAAACGTCTCCTTTTACTTCTCCTCGTCCTGGTTGTCTCGCTGAGCGCGTGTGACAACCCGACAAAGACCTACGCCCTCAAGATCGACGGCACAATTGTTTCGACCGAAGCGATCGATAGGGATTTGCAATCGATCATCAAGAACGAAGACACCCGTAAGGCAATCGACGGGCAGCTCGTGCAAAGCGGCGGCCTTCGATCCGGTGGGCCGAACACGCTGAATGCGAGTTACAGCACGACAATCCTCAACAGTTACATCCGGTCGTTCTTGTTCGAGAAGAAGATGAAACAACTCGGCCTGAAGATGACTCCTGAAAAGCGTGCTGCGACCGAGCATTCTTTGCGAGCCGATCCGCAGCAGGCAGCAGCGCTCGATGCGTTCCCAGCCGATTACCGAAACAAGATCATCGACCAAGAGACGCGTACAAACATCCTGCTCGAGACGCGCAGCACGCCCGAGGCGATTCGTGCCTACTACGAGAAGCACAAAACCAACTACGACCAGGCCTGTATTCGTCACATACTCGTGCCGAGCCAGGATATGGCCGCTGCTGTACGTGCGCGTATTGTCAATGGCGAAGACTTCGCAGCCGTTGCGAACGAAGTTGCGAATCAGCAAGGTGGCCAGGCGAACGGCGGCGAACTCGGCTGCTACTCCGATGCGGATCTAACCAGACTCGTTAAGCCGTTTGCCGATGCACTTCGCAGTTTGCCGGTGAGTGAGTTGAGCCCGCCCGTCAAGACGGAC
>JBBSGY010000220.1:0-5198 GCA_038253645.1 Acidimicrobiales bacterium | reverse complement strand
GCGAGAGCCTGAAGTGCGTCGAAGTGAAGTTCTGCGTCGGAAATTCTGTCCTCGTCGATCAGAGCTTCCACCAGGGCGCGACGTGCGTCGACGTCTGACGGGTCTGCCCGAACAGCGGCCGCAAGTTCGTCGACCTGCGAGAGGTTCTGACTCACGGGTGCAACCTACCCCCGAGTTAGGGCAATTGCTTGGGAAAAGGTAGATTCGACCACATCATGAGAGTTGTGGCAGGCAGCGCGGGCGGGCAGCGTCTTCAAAGTCCGGCGAGCATCTTGACGCGCCCGACAACAGATCGGGTGCGTGAAGCGATCTTCAACTCACTGACGAGTCTCGACGCAATCGAAGGCGCTTCGATTGCGGACCTCTTTGCGGGCACCGGCGCATGCGGTATCGAAGCGCTGTCTCGTGGAGCGAGAAGCGTTGTGTTCGTGGAGAAGGATGCGAAGGCCGCTTCGGTCATCAAGTCGAACGTTGCGAATGTCGGTTTCGAAAGCGCGTCCGACATTGTGACGGCAGATGCGTTCAAGTTTCTCGAGCGCGGAGATCACTTCGACGTTGTTATCGCGGATCCGCCTTACAAGTTCGGTCGGTGGACTGAGCTGATGTGCGCTGTCGACGCGGGCGTGCTTGTGTGTGAGGCAAACAGCGAATTGAAGTCAACAGACCGATGGCATGCCGTGCGCGACCGCAAACACGGAGACACACATTTCACGATCTTCAAAAGACAGGCCGGATGAAAACCGCACTGTTCCCGGGATCATTCGATCCCGTGCACAACGGACACATCGAAGTGCTCGAAGGCGCGCTGCGATTGTTCGACAGGGTCGTGATGGCCGCGTTCGACAGCACGAAGGGCAAGGCTTTGTTCGACCTCTCTGAGCGCGAAGAGATGTTGCGCGAGTCGGTTGGTCATTTGGAACGCGTCGAAGTTACGTCTTTCTCGTCACTCGCTGTCGATGTCGCGCGCGATGTCGGCGCGATCTCGATGGTGCGTGGTTTGCGCGCTGTTTCTGACTTCGAAGCGGAACTCCAGATGTCTCAGATGAACCATCATCTGGGCGGAATCGACACGGTATTCATCCCCTCCAGCTCCGAACATTCTTTCTTGGCATCGCGCCTGATCAGGGAGGTTGCTCGCTATGGTGGCGACGTGAGCAGTCTCGTTCCTCAGCCTGTGGCAATTCGTTTGGCCTCTCGGTTTCGGGATCACCCATGACCTCTTACGGCACGGGAAATCGCGATAGCGGCGAAGACAATTTCGATATCGATGCCCTTTTGCGCCGCATCGTCCAGATGGTGGAGCAGGCGAAGTCGATGCCATTGTCCGCGTCGGTCATTGTGCCGCGCGAAGAAATGATCGGTTTGCTCCATGCCTGCATCGAGAATTTGCCCACTGAGGTCCGCCAGGCCAACTGGCTACTGAAGGAGCGGGCAGAGTTTCTCGCCAAGATGGAGCGAGAGGGCGATGAGATTCTCCGCGCCGCGCGGGAGCGCGCCGAGCGAATGGTTCAGCGTTCCGAGCTCGTCCGTGAGGCACAACGCACGGCCCAGCGCACAGTTGACGAAGCTCAGACGGAGTCGCGGCAAATGCGCCACGAGGCCGAGGACTACATCGATCAAAAGCTCGCCGCATTCGAAATCGTGCTCGAACGAACCTGGCGACAGGTTCAAGGCGGTCGTGAGAAGTTGCGTGGCACACCCGTGCTGGATCTTGAACAACGCCATCCTGTCGAGGACGAGGCCGAGGACCTCTTCGACCAAGAACGTCGGTGACGCGGCCCGCATTTCAGATCAACATCGGTGCCCTGCGCCACAGGTCTGGAGAACGTGAAGAGTTCGAATGCAAGGGTCCGCTCGACGATCTCGCAACCAGTGGGGCGCAGGTTCCGCACACGGAAGCTGTCTTGTTCATCGGTACGGTCGAAAGCATCGAGGGGGGCAATCGCATGGTCGTCGTCGGTGATGTGCGGGCAACCTGGCATGGTGAGTGCCGTCGGTGTTTGACCGACGCGACGGGCAACATCGATGCGCACGTCCGTGAAATCTTCGAGGACAAGGCAACCGAGGGCGATACCTATTCGCTCAATCGGGACATTGCGGACTTGGAACCAATGGTTCGGGAGGCAATCATGCTGGAGGTTCCGATCGCGCCGCTATGTAAAGAGGCTTGCAAAGGTCTTTGTCCGGAATGTGGAACGAATCGCAACGAATCAAGTTGTGAGTGCATCGTGGATCTGAGTGACCCGCGGTGGGCGGCATTGGACGCCTTGAAAGACGACGAATAGCCGAATCGGGTGCATCGCGCCCCCGTTATGAGACGGCTCGACGTTGCCTGGCGACGCTGAGGGTTCACAAATCGTTGGTCGAAACGGGGTCGGCTGTCGGTGGGCCGTCTTTCCGTTAGGATGCCCCCGCACTTAGGTGCAGCAGCACTTATCTGTGAATACTTGTCTGTGAATAACGTTAAATCTCGATGACCTGGAGCCTCCGATGGCCGTTCCCAAGAAGAAAACTTCCAAGGCAAAGTCGCGCAGCCGCCGCGCTTCGAACTGGACCCTTGACGCCCCGGCACGCAGCATTTGCCCTAACTGCCGCCAGGCCAAGCTGCCTCACGTAGTCTGTGGTAGCTGCGGCCACTACAACGGGCGCCTCGTCAAAAACGTCGGTTGAAGTAGTGCTGCCGATAGCCCTCGATGCAATGGGGGGCGACAAGGCCCCTGACGAGATCGTCGCGGGCGCACAGATCGCTTACTCGAAACACGACACGCCGGTTCTGCTCGTCGGCGATCCCGACCGTCTCGGTGACACCGGTGATTTGCCGGTTCTTGCGGCAACCGAAGTTATTGATATGGACGAAGAGCCTGGTTCAGCAGTCCGCAACAAAAAAGACTCCTCACTCGTGCGCGCCGCTGAGGCCGTCCGTGACGGTCAAGCAAGTGCAATGGTGAGCGCCGGCAATACAGGAGCCGCGATGGCGAGCGCGCTGTTGCGCCTTGGCCGTTTGCCGGGCGTTGCACGACCTGCGATCGCAACTCCGATTCCTGTTCCCGGGTCGACTCCCACGGTCATGCTCGACGCCGGTGCAAACGCAGATTGTCAGCCGCAATGGCTGGTTCAGTTCGCGCAAATGGCGACAGTGTTTTCACGCTTGCGATTCGGCATTCCGAATCCGCGCGCAGCGCTGTTGTCGATTGGCGAGGAAGATTCCAAAGGCAACGAGCTCGTCAAAGCTGCGCACAAACTCTTGCGAGATGCGGCAAACATCAACTTTATCGGCAACGTCGAAGGTCGCGATTTCTTACGTCCGGTTGCCGATGTTGTTGTTACAGATGGTTTTACCGGCAACGTTGTACTCAAAACGCTCGAGGGTGGCGTCGGATACATGGTCGAGCAGTTCCAGCACCTCATGAGCGGTCTCGTAACCGAACAGACCGGTCCGGGAATGTCGGCGGCCGTCATGCCGTTGCTGCAACAGCTCGACCCGAACACCTATGGCGGGGCGATCCTTTTAGGTGTCGGTGGCGTTTGCATCATTTCGCATGGTTCTTCTTCGGCTACAGCGATCGCGAATGCGCTCGGCGTAGCGCGCGACATGGTCGAAGGCGATGTCGTTTCTCAACTCAAAGCCGCAGTAACAGCGGACTCGAACGCGTAAGGTGTCAATAAAGTGCCCAAAGAATATGGACGTCCAGAGGTATTGCAGCTTGTGCAAGACCGTCTCTCCGATATTTTGGAGATCGAGCCCGCGCGAGTAACGGAAAGTGCATCGTTCTCTGAAGATCTCGCTGCCGATTCACTTGCATTGATCGAGTTGGTCGAAGCGCTCGAGGCCGACTTACGTGAGACTTCGCCGACGTTCCGTATCGACGACGAAGATCTTGAAGATCTGCGCACCGTGCGCGATGCAGTCGATTATGTAGTCGCCAAGCTCGAGAGTGCCAGCTGATTCACGACCCACGGACCGCCGAACTAGCGGAGCGAGCCGGAGTCACTTTTGATGACGAGGGGTTACTGAGAATGGCACTGGCGCACCGTTCGTGGTGCGCAGAACACAATGGTCAACCTTCCAACGAGCGGCTCGAGTTTCTCGGTGACGCGGTGCTCGGCCTCGTTGTCACAAACCATCTGTTCAGGGCATATCCCGACTTCCCCGAAGGTGAGCTCGCCAAGGTGCGCGCCGCAACAGTTAGTTCCGCGTCGCTTGCCGAGATAGGTCTCGAACTCGAACTCGGACAGCATCTATTGCTCGGTAAGGGTGAAGACGCATCGGGTGGACGTGAGAAACAATCAATCCTTGCGGATGCGGTCGAAGCGGTTATCGGAGCGGTTTACATAGACCAGGGTTGGGACGTATCGGAAGACTTCGTGTTGCGTCTGATGGGCGATCGTTTGTCAGAAGCAGCGGCCGGCCCGGGTGGGCACGACTACAAAACGCGCCTGCAAGAATTGACCGTGCGTTTGCTGGAAGATGTTCCGCACTACCTACTGAAAGACCATGGGCCCGATCATGCGAAGCGATTCGTGGCAACCGTTCTTGTCGGTGAAACTCCTTACGGCACCGGTGAAGGCCGTTCGAAAAAGCAAGCCGAGCAAGCTGCTGCGCACACCGCATGGAACACACTTGATGCAATGCGCCAAGTTCAAGAAGCACAAATTTAGGTAGATGCCCGAGTTACCCGAGGTCGAGACCGTGCGTCGAGATCTCGCGGAGCATATTACGGGACTCCAACTCGCACGCGTTGAAATCGTTGGAACGCGCACCGTTCGCCGCCAATCGCCTGACCGCGTCATGGACGAAACGCGCGGACACAAAATCGAGGCGCTGCGTCGCCGCGGCAAGTTCTTGCTCATCGACCTCGAAGGCGATGTAACTCTTGTTGCACACCTTCGTATGAGTGGACAGTTGTTGTGGCGCGATGCATCTGTGCCGGCTGTGTTGCACACGCACGCGCAATTGATTCTCGAAAGCGGGGAGCGCGTTGACTTCGTCGACCCGCGGACATTTGGTGAATTGTGGGTGACGACACGTGATGTTCCCGAGCTTTGGCACCTCGGCCCCGACGCCTACCTCGATCGCGAGCGGTGGAACCTGGGCGAACGATTGCGAAGCCGGCGCGGCAATCTCAAAGCCTTGTTGATGAATCAGCGGTTTCTTGCAGGCATCGGCAACATCTATGCGGATGAGATTCTTTGGACTT
>JBBSGY010000219.1:0-5201 GCA_038253645.1 Acidimicrobiales bacterium | reverse complement strand
GTCTTGGAATCCAAACCAATGAGCAATGTCGGGATAGTTCGCCAGGACCTCCTGCGTCAGCTCAGGCACCGCGACTCGTCCGGTCACGACGTCAACCATCGATCGGACGCAGACGGGGCCCGGGAACGGTCGCTTCATGTATATGTGATCAGGTCTCTCATTTGCCGTCACTGAGTAGGGCTGCTGTCAACGCTTCGCGCATCCGGTCTATCTCTTCTTCCAAGCTGCCGAGCAAGGGGCGCGCCGAGTCCCAATCGTCGTCTTGCATCATTTCTTCCAGAGTGCGGCAGATTGCCGGCACGCGTAATGCGCCGAAGTTCGCGCTGGCCCCTCGAAGAACATGCGCTTCGGCAACCACCGTGGCGCCGTCCACTTGGTTGACTGCGGCGCGCAACTTGATTGCACGCTCGTCGCAATGCTCGAAGAATGACACCACCAGTTTGGCGAGACCTCCACTGGCGGCTCCGTCAGACGGCACCATTTCTCGAAGTTCATCCACCAAATCATCGTCTAGCACGGCGCCGTCGGACATCGCAGAAGATGTGTTTGCGAAGGTGGAGCTATTCATTGCGCCGCGCATGCGAGCCGGCAATGCCCAATGGTGCAGCGCCTCCTCAAGCTGAGCGCGGCGAATCGGCTTCGACAAATACGCATTCATGCCGGCGTCGAGACAGCGGCGTTCGTCGTCAACCATTGCCGACGCGGTCATAGCCACGATCGGTACGGCGTGTTCGGCTCCCGGCAAAGCTCGAATGCGACGACTTGCCTCGAAGCCGTCAAGCTCGGGCATTTGGCAATCCATAAGCACAAGGTCGTAACGAATGTTCTTTACTGCCGAGATCGCCTCGAAGCCGTTTGCTGCAACGTTCGAGCGATAACCCAGTTTCTCCAGCGTGTGTACAGCAATGCGTTGATTTATGGCGTTGTCCTCGACTACCAAGACGAGTGGCTGTGATCCCGATGACTGCATGGAAGTCTGCGACTTGTCAACAGAGTCTGATACTGCTGGGCGTTTGTGTACTCGCATTGTGGTTGCCGGATCTGCACCGAGTAATTGCACCATACAATCGTGCAACGACGATTGGCGAACCGGCTTGACGAGAAATGCGTCAATGCCGGATTCACCAGCTGCTCGCGCTTCACCGCGCTGTCCCGATGACGTCAACAACGCAAGTGGAACTAGGGGCGTCGGCGAACTGATTCGGATGCGGTTCGCAAAGTCCATGCCGTCTTGGTCGGGCATGTTGTAATCCGTCAGCACTGCGTCGAACGGATCATTTGCTTCGAACGCTTCAACCAATAGGTCGAAACCTTCGTCAGCACTTGCCGCTGCTACGGGCCGCAAGCCCCATCGCTCCAACTGCAGTCGAAGCACATCGCGGTTAGTCGCGTTGTCATCAACAATCAGCACCCGGCTGTTTTCCAACGGTCGTGAATCTTCGGATGATGCCTTTGCCAAGGTACGTTCGCGCAGCTGTGCTGTCACCCAGAAAGTGCTGCCCCGGCCGTGAGTGCTGGTGAAGCCGATAGAGCCCCCCATGAGTTCGGCGAGTTGCTTGGAAATAGCGAGGCCAAGGCCGGTACCGCCGAAACGCCGGGTAGTTGATGAATCTGCCTGCGAAAAGCTCTCGAATAGCCCCGTTTGTTGCTCCAACGGAATGCCAATGCCGGTTTCGGCTACCTCGATACGAAGCGTCACATACTCATCGTCGTGGCTACCCAACAAGACTGCGATGACGACTTCACCTTTGGTAGTGAACTTGAGGCCGTTGTTCGCCAAGTTCAAAATGATTTGCCGCACGCGACCAGGGTCGCCTCGCACGAATTGAGGCACGTCGGGGTGCACGTTGACCACAAGTTCCAGCCCTTTGGAGCTGGCCAAGTCACTCAGTAGATCGGCGGCTTCCTCTACAACCGTGCGCAAATCAAAATCGATCTCTTCGAGGTCAAGCTTGCCGGCTTCAATCTTTGAGAAGTCGAGAATGTCGTTGATGATGGCCAGCAACGCTTCGGCCGATACATTGATGGATCGCACGTAATCGATCTGTTCGGATGTGAGTTCCGTGTCGTCCAACAAGCATGCCATTCCCAATACGCCGTTCATTGGCGTGCGGATTTCGTGACTCATGTTGGCGAGGAAATCCGACTTCATGCGTGAGGCAGCCATTGCTTCGTCTCGCGCAATCACAAGCTCCTGCTCAGCGCGTCGGCGAGCTGCCCTGTTACGACCCAACACAAGCATGCCTCCGACAAACAGCAAAGCAACCACCAACGCGACCGAGTAAACCGTATGGCGAAGTCGATCAATGGGCGCCAGCGCTTCACTTACAGGTTGTTCGGCGACAACGGCCCAACCCAGACTCGGCACCGGCGCGTATGCGACCAGTGCGTTGCCTCTTCCGCGCTTCGCCGTCTCAGAACCTGATCGGCCCGCAAGTGCCGCTTTTACGAATTGATCATCTGATTTTGATACGAGTGAAGTAATGGCGCCGGCTTGCCCCGCTACAAGGTTGCCGCGCTGATCAGTTACCGTGAGCTCGAAGTCACCGGTGGTGGCGGTGTCTTTGGCAAACTGCCCAGTTGTTTCCAACCCGTACGCTGCAACAAGAATGCCGATCATGTTTTGTGTGTTGGAAGTGCTCTCCCAAATCGGGGCGGCGGCAGCCACAACAAACGGATGACCGGTCACTGCACTTTGATAAGCCTCAGAGATGTAGGACTTCCTTTTGGCAGTGACGCCCTTGAACCAATCGCGCTGCGAAAAGTCACGCCCAATCAGGCTTGGCGTGGATGGCACGATATCGACCAAGCGTCCGTCGGGCTTAGCAACGAACACGGTTGATATGCCTTTGCGCGCAGTGAGCAACTCGTTGATGTGGTTTTCGACTGCGGGCCCGTTTGGGTTGCCGTTCGCTTGAACTGCCACTGCCACTGCTGCTCGCAAGCTCGGGCGCGCCGCGTAGGAAGTGACAAGTTCGCCAAGACTTTGCAACTGGCTTTGCATGTAAATAGCGCTGACGGACGCAGTAAGGCGCGCCTGATCTTTTGCATTGTTGGTCATGCCATCGGTGGCAATTCGCACACTAAGGAAAGTGAGGAGGACAAGCGGCAACAAGCCAAGCGCGATGAGGGCCCCTATCGTAAGGCGCGTCGACCGCCCTTGCTTGATCGCGCCCGATGACGACTGACGTTCCACAGACCCTCCCTCCAGCAACACGGCCGCAGCCTAGGCAGCGTGGCCAAATGATGCCCGTCACCCCGATCCTGAACATTTCGCTTCGATGTTTACCTTGAAGGAAATGGTTCTCTCCAGCCAGATAGAGGGCGCGAACGCTTCACTCAGCGACGTCCTGGAATACGAAGCAAAAATGCATGCTGCTGAACGCAGCATTGAGATCAAGAAAGTCACCAACTACGTCGAGGCGGCCACACCGGCAGACTTTTGATACTCCTCGACCTTTTCTCTAGACATCCGATCGTTGAATCGAAGTTTGTCGAAACCAATTGCAACTCAGCCAGCCAACAATCTCGGCGTTGCTGAACGAATTCGTCCGCCACGACATCCTGAATGAAACCACCGGAGCCCAGCGGAATCGCAAGTATTCGTACGACTCGTACCTTTCCTTGTTTCCGCGTCTCTACGACCGGTCCTAATTCCAGCATTTGCTTCGGCGCTTTCGCTCGCGCACGATCAGGTGAAATCGGCGACTGCACTTTGCTCGAAGCTCGAATATAGAGACGTCGTTGCGGGTTTGCAATCAACAACACAGCAAGACAACATCTGCGCATGGGTCCGAATTATCGCGTTTTACTCGCAGGTCTGATCATGTCGGTTAAGATATTGCCATCACCGGGCAACACCGTCTCGCTCGAGATCGCGGTGTGGAACTCTGGGAAGGCAAGAAGCGCTTTTGCTGCTTCTTCGGATGGCATTGCCACCGCAATTGACTACGACTACGGCGACGATAGTTTCACCACTCGCGCCGATAAGTTGCCGATCGGCCCTTCAAATTCTCTGCCGCCCGAATGGCTGGAGCCGTTCCAAAAAGTCGCTCGTCATCTGCGAAGTTTTGATGTGCGCCTCGAGCGAGACCCGGCGCCGGGTGTGAACAATCGAAAACTTGCGGCATTCCTTGCTGCCGCCAGTTACGCGGCCGCTATTGAAAGTGCCGGTTCTGACCACGACCTCCCCCCCTTGAGTCTGGGCTCGAGCGTCGCACGATGGGCGGAAAACAGGCGGGCGAGGGCTATTGACGGCGCCTACATCCAGCTCGCTGGACTCGCGCAAGCGGTAGACCTGCACGCTAAGTCACTCCCTACCGCCATGGAGCAGCTCGGTGATGACACCGCAATCAACGGAGCAGTCTTGAGTTGGCTGTTTGAAAAGCTCGCGATTCTCGCGACACGTCTGGTTAATGACGACGCAGGTGCGATCGCAGCGCTCGGTCACGACGTCCGGGCCGAGCATACCGAGGCACTTCAATATCTCCGATACTTTCGAACTACGCCCGGATTGACCGTCGAACAGTTTTTCGCGTATGTTGGCCAGGGAGCCACTCCCAATTCGAAATGTTCGCTTTCTTAAGCGACTTGTGAGCAGAGGCTTTTTTCTTACGTAATCGTCACGGCTGAGAAGTAATCGCGAAACCGTGCAAGGTTGGCGAAATGAGCAAAAACCGCGTAGCTATCGTACTTGGAAGTACTCGTCCCGGACGGTTCAGCGAGCACGTCGGCCATTGGCTGGCATCACGACTAGAGCTGCGTGCGGATTTTGATGTCGAGGTTGTCGACTTACGTGACTATCCCCTGCCAATGTTCAGCGAAGAAAAGTCACCGGCGCGCACCGGGCGCGAGTACAGCACGCCGGAGATTGCAGCTTGGGGACGCAAGATCGACGAACAGGATGCCTACGTATTCGTAACGCCTGAGTACAACCACGGTTATTCAGCAGTGCTCAAAAACGCGATCGACCACATCTTCGTCGAATGGAATCACAAGCCCGTCTCGTTTGTGAGTTATGGCAATGTCGGTGGTGCGCGTGCAGTCGAACAATTGCGCCTTGTTGCAGTCGAGCTTGAAATGGCGCCACTTCGTCAAGCAATACACGTGCTTCCCGGTGTATTGGTCGCTCGCCGCCAGAACCCCGAGATATCCAACGATGAGTTATTCAAGACTCTCGAAGCAAAAGCCGACTTGCTCGC
>JBBSGY010000218.1:0-5226 GCA_038253645.1 Acidimicrobiales bacterium | reverse complement strand
CGTGACGTCGGAGAAGACCTCGACCGCGGACGCATTTACCTTCCGCAAACCACATTGTACAAGTTCGGTGCCGACCCGTATGCACGCCGGGTCACCCCCGAATGGCGCGACGCTCTGCAATACGAGATCGATCGAACACGCGGCATATACAAGGAGGCTGATGTCGGTTTGCGATACCTCTCAGGCCGTTCCAACCAATGCGTGCGCGCCGCCCGCCGTCTCTACTCGGGGATTCTCGATCGCATCGAAGAGAACGATTACGACGTCTTCTCTCACCGCGCCAAGGTCTCATACTGGCAAAAGATGGCTGTCCTGCCGGGAGCGTTATTGGGACAGCGCTAGCGACTATCCCCGACCTTTGTCCCTTCACGCGGACTATGTCGGGCTGAGGGGACAATGGTCGGAGTGGTCCATGGGAACAACATTCCGTAAGGCTCTTTGCCGGTGCGGTGGTGAATCGTGTGAGCTTGTTTGAGGGGTTCGAGAAAGCGCAACACACGGCGCGGTAAATTCACGCGTTCGTGGATGTAAAGATCGTGCACGAACAAATACGCAGCGCCATAGACCGAAATGCCCCAACAAACGGGTAGCAGCGGATTCCAATGGATGGCGATTGCAAACAACAGCATCGCGATTGCCGAGAACCCAACGGGAAACAGGTCATTTGCTTCAAAGCACCAGTCCTGGGAAGTTCGTGCCAGGCGGCGGTGATGGCTTCGGTGCAATGCCCAACCGATGCCATGCATGACCCACCGGTGTGCGCAGTAGGTCACTGCTTCCATGAGGACAAAGCTCACGAGCACCGTCAGGACTATCACTTAGAGCAGCGTATCCAGTTCGCGATTGCGAGGGTCGTCAGTGCGAATCCGAAGAGATAGTCCTCCACCGGGATATCCCAGGGAAACCGCAGCCCGGATATCTCATCAGATGCGTAAAGGACTATCGGAGCTGAGAGCTTCGTGAGCCAGCCATCGACAAGAACCTGGAAACAGAACACGATACCCATCGAAATCCAATACGCACGGCTGCGAAATAGGCCAGTGCGTGCGAAGCGCAGCTCGAAGGTCACAGCGAATACGACGGCCAGCAGCGCCAACACCGAATACTCACCCCCACCCCCACCCTCACCCATCGCGTGACTTTCCGAGCGAAGCACGAACGGCCTCGTAGCCGGAGATTGCCGCTGCCGGAATCACGATGAAAAAAGCGATTTCCTCGATCGGGATGCTGCCAGGAAGCTCGATTCCGGTGACGTAAGCATCGTTGAACCACCAGTTGCGGCGGTGAATTCCGAATAAATCCCAGAGAACGAAGAAACAAATCACGGGGCCAAGTGCTCTTACCAGGCGGGCGGGCGATCTCCAGACCCGAAATCCATAAACGAACTCGAGCGGAACCGTGCAAACCAGACAGCCGCCGAGAAGGCCGAGGTATTGAAGCTTGTCCACGACAGATGTCTCCAATGAATCGTCACCAATGAATAAGTCCTACGACAAATGGTGTTAGCACGGCTATTCGGTCTTGCTCGCGAGGGTACGTTTGTAACAATGGCCGAAGACGAGGATCACAAGGCTCGACAAGACGGGGAATCCAGGAGTCAGTCGCTCTTGGCGCAAGTCAACGAACCTGCCGACCTCCGCAAGTTCGACGCGCCCCAGCTGGAAACGCTTTCGATGGAAATTCGGGAATTCGTGGTGAACGCCGTTTCGAATACCGGAGGCCATCTCGGCTCCAACCTCGGCGCTGTAGAGCTAACGCTCGCCCTTCATCGCACTTTCGACTCACCGCGAGACATTCTCCTTTGGGATACGGGCCACCAGGCGTACGTTCACAAGCTTGTTACAGGCCGGCGCAAAGACTTTGCAACGCTTAAGCAGGAAGGTGGCCTTTCGGGGTACCCGAACCGTGCAGAGTCACCTCACGACTGGGTTGAAAACAGTCACGCCTCGACGATCATCAGTTATGCGCACGGCCTAGCGGAAGCCGTAAAGGACGCCGGCACCGATCGCCGCGTTGTGGCTGTTATCGGCGATGGCTCGATGACGGGTGGAATGGCCTTCGAAGCACTCAATAACGTCGGACACAGCAAATCGCGCGTGCTCATCGTGCTTAACGACAACGGTCGGTCTTATGCACCGACCGTTTCATGGCTCAGCAGTAGCCTCAGCAAACTTCGCGCCAATCCGAAATATATGTCTGGACGTAATGCCGTTGAACGCGGCCTGAAGTCCGTTCCGGGAATCGGCGGCCTTGCGTCGCGCAGCGTCAAGAGCATGAAGGCCGCTGTTCGTGAAGCAATCGAGCCATTCGCGTTCTTCGAAGCACTCGGCGTGCGTTACATCGGCCCGATCGATGGCCACGACATTACCGGCATGGAACAAGCGTTTCGGGACGCGACGAAATACGATGGGCCGATCGTTGTGCACGTGCTTACGCAAAAAGGCCGCGGCTATGCACCGGCCGAGGAGGACGAAGAAAAACGCCTACACGATGTGAAGATTTTCGACCCGAAGACGGGTCCGAAACCCGTCGGGCGCGTCGGCGACTACACCGAAGCCTTCACACAAGCTTTGCTCGGCGTTGCGGAAAAGCATCCGCAAGTTCACGCGATCACTGCGGCGATGCCCGGACCGACCGGCCTTATTCCGTTTCAGAATCGCTTTCCCGAGCGATTCCTTGATGTCGGAATTGCAGAACAACACGCGGTAACCGCGGCAGCAGGAATGGCAATGGGCGGCTTGCGGCCCGTGGTGGCGGTTTATGCGACGTTTTTCACTCGTGCATTTGATCAAGCAATGTACGACGTTGGTCTGCACAATCTTCCTGTCGTGTTCGCCCTCGACCGAGCTGGTATCACCGGCGACGACGGGCCGAGTCATCACGGCGTCCTCGACATGAGCCTGTGTCTTCGCATACCGCGCCTCACGCTGTTTGCGCCATCGTCCGCGCAAGAACTCGGCGTCATGTTGCACACCGCATTGGAACTCGAAGGTCCGGCAGCAATCCGGTTTCCGAAAGGCGCCGCACCCCGGGTTGGGGATCATGAAATCGGCAGCGGTCTCACCGCGCGCCGAACGCGTGATGGCAAAGACGTAGCAATCGTCGGTGTCGGCCGCATGCTCGCCGCGGCACAGGGCGCGGCCGATATGCTCGCACAAGACGGCATCGAGGCCGAAGTTTGGGACCCTCGAGTCATCAAACCGCTCGACCCGGCAATGATCGAATCTCTCTCTAAGTTCGCCATTGTCGTGACCGTCGAAGACGGCCTCCGCGTGGGCGGCGCAGGTTCTGCAATTGCAACCGCTCTCGAAGACAACGCCACCAAAGTCGTTACGCTTGGCACACCCGATCGTTACATCGACCACGCAAAACCCGAAGCAATTCTCGCGCAACTCGGCCTCGACGCTGACGGCGTTATCGCCGCAGTTCACAAAGCCCTCTCCCACGACGGAGCCCCCATCCAATGAAGGTCGGTGTGTTAAGCGGGGGTCAGCTCGGGCAGATGCTCGCGCTGGCAGGACACCCGATTGGAATCGATGTGAGCTGTTATGACACTGAGCCCGACGTTTCCGCGTCTCACGGTGGATTTGTTGTCACCGGTAAATGGACCGACACCGGAAAGGTACGTGAGTGGGCGCGCGGCTGTGACGTGATCACGTACGAATGGGAGAACGTTCCGGTCGAGCTCGTTGCCGACCTTGCAACTTTCAAGCCGGTTCGTCCCGATCCAAAAGCACTTGCCGCAGCGCAGGATCGTTGGCATGAGAAGAAATTGCTCAGCGAATTGGAGATTTCGCTCGCGCCATATCGACTGTGCCGGACACCGGACGAGTTGAATCAAGCGATTACCGAAATCGGCCCAAACGTTATCGTGAAGACGCGCATCGGCGGCTACGACGGAAAGGGTCAGGTCGTCATCAAAGATGGTGAAGGAATCGACAATGCAGTCGCAATGCTCAACGAAAACGGGTTGATTGTCGAGCAACTGCTTCCATTCGACTTCGAAGCGTCGATCATCGCTGCGCGCTCCACTTCTGGCGGCGTTGTTGTGTACCCGACAACACTCAATGTGCACCGGGATGGCATTCTGCGCGCCAGCATCGCCAATACGGGCTTGTCACGTCATCAGGCTGACGAAGCCTCGCGCTACATTCGAGCAATCTTGGAACGCCTCAACTACGTCGGCGTCATCGCGCTCGAACTGTTTTCGGTGGGCGGCCGGCTACTCGCCAACGAGATCGCACCCCGTGTGCACAACAGCGGCCACTGGACGATCGAGGGCTCCGAGACAAGTCAGTTCGAAAACCACCTGCGTGCGATCTGCGGCCTCCCGCTCGGCTCCACGGCCGCACTGCGGCCCGCAGCCATGATCAACATAATCGGGAGTTCGCCGAACGTGATGGGCATTCTGAGCATTGATGGTGCGTCTCTGCATACTTACCAAAAGACTCCACGGCCTGGCCGCAAACTCGGCCACGTAACAGTCACCGCGCCAAGTGACAAGATGCTCGCCGAACGCATCGAAGCCGTCCAGCGCTGCTTGTCCGAATAGCGCTGCCCGCCGGCCCAGAGCCAGTGGGACGCCTCCGGCCCGAGTGACTTCCGCAAATCTCTCGGCCGGCCTGCATCACCCTGCGGACTTGTACGTGGCACAGGAGCGGGGGGAATCCGGCTGCGGCTCACTTTGCATTTGTCGGCTCCATGGCTCGATTACCGACGATCGGTGTCGACCGCTCAGCGACCGTCGGCTCCGCCGACAACCGGAGTTGTATGTCCTTGACCGTTTCGCAATGGTTTAGGAATCGCGTCGAGTCACACGATGAGCGTAGGCTTTCGGGTTATGGCCCTTGCACACCACGACGCCCGCCTAACTGGCGCCGACCCCGATCGACCCTTTGCGGGCGAGTCGATCTCCAACTTGGCCATGTGGCTCCAACAGCAATACAGCGAGGGCGTCCCGTACAACGACGCCATGGTGTTTGAGGTTCTGACTCGTGCCTTCGACGCCGAGCACCCCAACCACGACAACGACACCTTTTAGGACGTGCCAGACGGTCATCCGAGGGTCGTACGCGTCTCGCCGTTTCCCCGCCTGTCACCGGAAACAGCGGCCGAGCTACGCCGCATCTTTGGCGAGCCGGGCTTTGTTCGTCACGTCGATCCCAAAAACAAGATGGCTGATCAACTGCTTCAAGAGATTCGCAGTCATCAGCCAGATGCTGTGCT
>JBBSGY010000217.1:0-5234 GCA_038253645.1 Acidimicrobiales bacterium | reverse complement strand
TATCCAAGGTAACGAGAAGACAACCACCAAAAGCGGACCATTGCCGCCCTCCGCAATTTTGTCAGCCTGTACGAGAATGCTTGCGACTGCCACTGCCAGCAGGCTGACGAGCGCCGTAAGCGGGAGCGAGTTCCGCCAAACTTCGGCGATATCACGTTTTAAGTTCGTTTTGTTCATTTAAGGAGTGTGGCAATAGGCGCATCGATGGTGGTGACCTTCTGGTTACAGTGCGCGTATGAGCACGCTTGTTTTATTGCGCCACGGCCAGAGCATCTGGAACGAACTCAATCTTTTCACCGGCTGGGTTGACGTCGATCTTTCGCCGGCCGGAGAATCAGAAGCCACTGAAGCTGGCTCGCTTCTGCGCTCGTCGGGCGTTACGCCGACCGTGCTGCATACGTCTGTGCTTCGCCGCGCTATTCGCACGGCGAATCTGGCGCTCGAAACGGCTGAGCTTTCATGGCTTCCGGTTCGCCGATCTTGGCGCTTGAACGAGCGCCATTACGGGGCGCTGCAGGGGCTCGACAAGGCCGAGACCCGCGCAAAACACGGCGACGAACAGCTGAAGTTGTGGCGCCGCAGCTACGACGTTCCGCCTCCTCCGATCGAGCCGGGTTCCAAGTGGGAC
This sequence comes from Acidimicrobiales bacterium, assembly GCA_038253645.1. Taxonomy (GTDB): domain Bacteria; phylum Actinomycetota; class Acidimicrobiia; order Acidimicrobiales; family JBBSGY01; genus JBBSGY01. The sequence continues at coordinate 4,606 of JBBSGY010000217.1, read as the reverse complement.
AACGCGTCGGATCCGCGCTATTCGATTCCGGGAATTGTTCCGCGCACTGAATGTCTCAAGGATGTTGTCGGGCGCATGCTGCCGTATTGGTTCGACTCGATCATGCCCGACCTTCAACGTGGCGAAACGGTGTTGATCGTCGCCCATGGAAACTCACTGCGCGCGTTGGTCAAGCACCTCGATGGAATTTCCGATGACGAGATCGCGGAGCTGAACATCCCAACCGGTGTACCACTCGTGTACGAGCTGGATGAGTCGTTACAACGAAAAGACGCTCACTACCTCGGAAACGCAGATGAGATCGCCGCGCGAGCTGCTGCCGTCGCAGCACAAGCCGGTGGTAAATAACTACGCGGCAGTGGCGAGACGAAAGCCTGCGCCTTTTTCGGGTTCGTAGACCGAGTGGCGTCGCGAGCAGCGGGCCAAGTCGCGATGCTGTCTGAAACTGCCGCCACGTGTGATGTGTGGATCGGCGGCCCAATCTTCAACAAGTGGGACGTCGGCGGGCGCATTCGCATATGGCGCGTAAACCGTCGACGTCCACTCGTCGACGTTGCCTGCGAGGTCCAATACTCCAAACGGGCTGGCTCCGTCTGGGTAGGAACCCACGGGAACAGTAGCGCTGTTGCCTGCCTCGAATGTGTTCGCTGCTTCGTCTCGCCATGCAGTTCCCCACGGATATTCGCGGTTGTCAGCTCCGCGCGCGGCGCGTTCCCACTCGAGTTCGGTCGGCAGGCGAGCGCCCGCCCATTCACAAAACGCGTTTGCGTCGGCCCAACTGATCTGATCAACCGGATGCGTTGGGTTCGGAAACTCTTCATTACGCCACTCTCCCCACATCTCCCAAGTGACGGGGGTGCGGCTGATACGAAACGCAGCAACATCGACTCTTGCGCGTGGCACTTCTTTCAACAGCCAAGAGCGTTCGATGTTTTCGTACGCCGAAACCAGTGCGTCGATCTGATTGAGCTTCGTCCCGCGCATGATGGTGCCCTCAGGAACGTCTACCCAGTCGATGATCACGGCAGTTCGACTTCGTCGAGAAAGTTCTCGTAATACCGACCGGCTGTCGGGCCTCGCTGGCCGTTGTATTTTGAACCCAACAAGCTGGAGCCGTAAGGAACGTCGGCCGGCGTTGTCATGCGAAGAAAGCTGATTTGACCGATCTTCATAGTGGGGTACAGCGTGATTGGTAGCGTTGCAACGTTCGACAGTTCGAGCGTCAAGTGACCTTGAAAACCTGCATCAACGAAACCCGCCGTGGAGTGGATGAGAAGGCCGAGCCGGCCGAGCGACGAGTTATGAGTAGGGACAAACGTCTTCCCCGCAAGAAAGACACCGTTTGGTGACGCAACTTCGATGCAACGAACCGGCACGCTCGGCACATCGCGGACCTCGACAATCGACCTAGACCCTTGACGGTAGGTATCTCCACGTCGCACATTTTTTCGGGTGAGACGGAACACCGAAAAATGCGGCACGAACTGAACTTCATATGCTGGCCCACAATCAATGCCGTTGAGCCGTGCTGTCTTCTTTGCTTTTTTCGGACGCAGCCCCAAGCTCGCTGCCAACTCCACAAATGCATCCGCGAGGTGCTCGTAAATAGAAGTGAAATCACACCGACCCATGCGATCTACATACCCGTCGGAGTCCATCAGACCTTGCAACAGAGCGGTGCGCTGCTTGATATCGGCCTGCAGATAAACGTCAGGAATGTGCTTGTTATTCAGCAAATTGCAGTCGCGCAAGATGCCTTGGAAGGTCCCGTCTGAATTGAACCTTCCGGTCACCGCGTCGCGATGACCAACCTCGGATTTGCCAATTCGGTATGCGAGGGGTCCTGAAGCCTTTGTGACGCGATACCCAGCATTACGGATTTCCTCGAGGACCGCTTCATCTGCCGTCGTAATTTGAGCGCAGGAAGAGGTTCCGTCGCCAAGCCAAATGCCGAGAACATACGGGTCAATCGGGAGTTCTTTCGTCTCGTATGCAACCGGGCCGCAGAGGGGAACCTGGTAGTTGTATTCGTTCCTACGGATCCGAACACTTTCGGCAATGGTTTTCGTGTCCAAGACGCGACTGGTCGGCTTGTATACGTATTTGCGAGTCTTTTGACGACGATCGGCTTTGGAGACAACCCACCACAGATGTGACTCGTCGCAAATGAAAGAGGAGCGGTCGGAAAAAACCACTTCCTTGCACGGACGATCGTTCATGACTTCTGTTGCGTTAACGATCGGCGTCGGATCCCCGACAGCATCGAAAACTTCCTCACCGACCTTGAGGTCGCCCATTGGCAACCAGCCCCGCGTTGTCGGAATCGGCGTGTCGATGGCGAGCGCTTTGCCTTCGAGGCGACCCACCAAGTCATCCGGGACGCCGACACTCTCTTCGGTCGACCCGAGAACAAACTCGCCGGGGTGAAGGATGAACGCTTTTTCAGGCTCGATTTCGACAAGTTGCGTAAGGTCGTCATTGCGCTCTTTGACGTCGATGACACGTGCATGGTGGTTGAGAAACACACGGAAAAAGCGGTCAAGGTGCATGTCCACCGAAGACGGCTGGATGCAGCTTTCATCAAGTGGGTCGATGACTATGCGGCCGGATGCAAGCTCCTCACGAATGGTTCTGTCTGAGAGGATCACGGCTAGAAGCTAATCCGCTTGATCGGCAGCGCGCGACGCAAGTGCGAGTTTGTACGTCTGGGCGATTTGTCGATGCTTTGCTGCGGAATTGACATTGTTGCCCGCCGTGTCCACGTGCAGAGTTGCCAGACCGAGACGCTTCTGCCACGGACCGTTAGTGATACGCAAGCTTTGAATCTTGCGGTGCGGAACGACATCGATATTTCGTTTGAACACACCGGCACGAGTGATTGCGAAAGTCGGCGTCCAGGCCACGCCGTACGTGCGCCAAAAAAAGGGGGCCCGCCATCGGGCAATTCGTGGCGGCATCTGAAACTCGACGTCGGTGAGTTCCAAATCCGGAAACACTTTGTTGAGAATCGCCCGTACGGATTCGGGCGGGCCGATAGGCAAAAGCACAGAACTCGCCTGCTTCTCCGCTCCACGTTCATCTCCATACCCGGCGATGTCGACAACAAGTCGCGAGCGTTTGAACGGCCTCCAAATGAGGGGCGTCACAATTCGCACCGCTTGCACGCGGTGCAGCGGCACTTTCTGCGTGAGCAGATTGAGAAGCCCGCGGCGGATTGCGAATCCACCGTCGGACTCGGACAGGCGAAAGCCCCAGGACTTTTCGATCAGTGCGACGACAGCGAACAGCCAGGTGATCATCACTGCGCCGACCGACACCAGCGCGACCAATGCTGCCTGCCAACTGACGACCGCAACCACTGCGTCACCGATAACGAAGACAAACACAGGAATCGCGATTTGTGCAGCCGCGTATCCAAGGATCAGGTCACTGGTTTTGACTGCCGCAACCACGACTTCGGGCGACGTTTGTTTGAACACTTCGTAGCCGGGAAAGTCAGCAGGGGTAGGGGCAGGCGATTCCGCAGCGTGCGCTGACAACAGCTTCTCACGAGTTGCAACCGCGTCTTTTTCGGAAAGGTATCTGAGACGCAGCTCGCTGCCTTTTGAACCCGCTAGCTCAACCCGTACCTCTGCGACACCAAAGATACGTGCAAGAACCGGGCGCAGAATGTCGACAGTTTCCAGTCGCGCAAGTGGAACGCGCTTATGCGAGCGAAAAAGAATGCCTTCCCGCAGTTCAATGTGCTCGTCTTGCATGCGGAAACGCATAAAGAGCCAAGCGACATACCCGTAGGCCGAAGAAAATAGAACCGCAACAAGCACTGCGATGACGGTGATGAATCCACCGTCGAGAAACGCACCTATCGATTGCGTTGCGGCAACCGCAATGACCGCGAGCATGCGGCCGGCACGAAGCAGCGGACTCAGCGGATGAAGCGGCTGCCAGCCGTCAGAGCCCGGCTGCATGCGCCTCGCCAAGTTCAGTGAGGCTTTTCCGTAACCTGTGCGCTTCTTGTTCGGGCAAAAGCGGGATCTTTGCGTCTGTCGCAGCCGCTGCGGTGTGCAGCTGGATCTCGTAGGTTCCGATCAGCCGGTCGAGCGGACCTTGCTTTATCTCGACAAACTGCATGCGACCGTAAGGCACGATAGTCACGCGCCTGACGAGCACGCCGCGCCTGATGACCAGATCTTTCTCGCGCTCTGCATAACCCCACGCGCGCCACCTACGACCCGACAGCCACCACCACCAGCAACTGAGCAGAACCGTGAGGACGAGCGTAATTACGGCGCCACCGCCGGCGCCGCCCAGAACAAGCATCAATGCAATGACAACGCCCGGGACGCCGATAGTTGCAATTCCGGCGACCGCCCAGATGTAGCGCGCAGCCTTCGCGATTGGTGCGAATTCATCCACCTGTTCACGCTACTTCGAAGCGCTTCGGCAGGCTGGATAGAGTTGCAGCTGTTCCGCGGGCGTAGTTCAGAGGCAGAACATCAGCTTCCCAATCAGGTGAAGCATGGTTCTGCTACCTGCCGGTTCATAAGTTGGCCCTACTCACGACCTTGCCGTAAGCAACCGCCCAGTACGGCTGATGGCCACCTAG
>JBBSGY010000216.1:0-5236 GCA_038253645.1 Acidimicrobiales bacterium | reverse complement strand
GGTTGGTTACGTGACGGTTCTTGTCAACGCCGGCAAGTCGATTTCCGGCGACCTTCTGAAAACTGAGATTTGGAAAGTCCTCGGTGACGCGATCGCGGATGAGATCGAGAAAGCGGGCTTTGATCGTCCGATCGAGATTCCTGCAGACGGTTTCGAGAAGCGCGCACTCGAGCTACCCGCCGATGCGCCATTCATCAGCGTCATCCTTTGTACGCGCAATCGCCCCGAAGGCGCGGCTGCTGCAGTGGCAGACATCTGCAAACTCGAATACCCCAATTTCGAAGTCGTCCTAATCGACAACGCATCACGCGATGAGTCGACAAAGAAGATCATGGCTGACCGTTTCGGTGATGAACAGCGCGTTCACTACTTCTTCGAGGGCAAACCGGGACTTTCGTTTGCACGTAATCGAGGTGTTGCAGAAGCGAGAGGTGAAATCCTTGCATTCACCGATGACGACGTCAGAGTCGATTCATGGTGGTTGCACGGAGTGCTCACAGGTTTTCGCTCGGCTGAAAACGTCGGTTGTGTCACAGGGCTTGTGCCGTCGGCAGAACTCGACAATGCGGTGCAGCATTACTTCGACCAGCGCTACATATGGGGGGCGCACCTCGAGCGTCGCACTTTCGACCTCGTCGACAATCGTGACGACTCGGTTTTGTATCCGTATTCGCCGGGCATCTTCGGAACCGGTGCCAATTTTGCGTTCGACGCAGCAACAATTCGCGGTGCAGGTGGCTTCGACGAAGCGCTCGGTGCCGGCGCGCCGACCGGTGGCGGCGAAGACCTCGATGCGTTCATCAAAGTCTTGCGAGCGGGCAAGTCAATCGTTCAAGAGCCTTCCTCGATCATCTGGCACGTACACCGCTCGGATTTTGACAAGCTCAACAAGCAGATGTTTTTCTATGGTGTCGGCCTCGGAGCATTCATAACGAAGTATCTCTTCACTCCGAAGACCACCTTTGAGATTGCGCGCAGGCTTGTTCCTGGGATCATCAAAATTCGCTCCATCTCGGCCGAGGAACGGCAAAAGAGTGTTCTTCCGCCCAGTATTCTGGCGTTGGAATTCGTAGGCATGGTTTACGGCCCGATTGCATACCTACGAGGACTATTGCATCGCCGAGACGTCAAGCGACGGGCAGCACGTGGCGATTTCGACCGCGCTGAATAAGGCCGTCAAACAATCGAACATGAAACAAGGATTGCGTCGTGTCGCGATCCTTGTACTCGCCATCGGTCTGTGGATTGGCTCGCTTGCGCGAATCGACACCGAAGCGTTAGGTGAGCTTGGACTGATCAACGCGTTGCCGATCACGTATTTCGTCGCGATCGGGCTTTTGATCGTTTCGTTTTTCATCGAGTTGTTTTCGCCACGCCGAGCATCTCAGAAACTACTTGCCGCGCACTTGATCACGCTGGTGTTTTTTCTCCACGGAACCGCACCACTGATCTTTCCCGAAGCGCGCTACGCGTGGACCTATAAGCACTTCGGCGTAACAGAACACATCGACTGGTTCGGAACCGTGTCTCCAACCAGTGACATCTATCAGAACTGGCCCGGGTTCTTCGCGTTCAGTTCGTGGTTCGAACGCGTTGGCGGCATTTCCAATCCGCGTGACTACGCCGCGTGGGCACAGGTTTTCTTCAACCTGATCTACATGCTCGAGCTGGCGTTCGTTTTCCGCATGCTCACGACCAACAAGCAAGTCATGTGGATTGCGATGATCATCTTTGGGTGCGCGAGTTGGGTCGGTCAGGACTATTTCGCGCCGCAAGCATTTGTGTACGTGATTGTGCTGGCGCTCTACGGACTCATTTTACGATGGCTCGTGCGGCTCGAACCCAAGATGGGGCTTTCACGCTTTGTGCTTCGCTTTGTGCCGGTGCGCTCAGACCGCACGCCTGAAGATTTGCCCGTGTGGCATGCGAACCGCGTACAGCGCGGCTGGGCGGTCGCGGGTACGGCGCTGATGTTCTTTGTGCTGACCTTCAGTCACCAGCTCACGCCGTACATGATGCTGTCAGGGCTTGCACTGCTCACGCTGTTCGGGGCAATGGCAAACCGAATGGTCCTCGTGATCTTTGCCGCAATCGCGTTCTTCTATCTCTTGCCCCACCTCACGTTCATCATCGACCACTACGGGCTCTTGAGTGGATTCGACCCGCTCGCAAACGCCAAGAACCAGACGGTGCAGGCCGCGCGCAATTCCGGCGGGCATGTATTTGTCGCGATGTGCGCGCGTTACCTGTCATTCCTCGTCTGGTTGCTTGCGATCGCCGGTGCAATTCGTCGTCTCTTCTACGGACGGCGCGAATTGGTTGCAGTGCTGCTGATGGTGTGCCCGCTGGTCATAATGATGGGCCAGAGCTATGGTGGCGAAGCGATCTATCGCGTTTATCTCTTCTCGCTTCCGTGGGCTGCGTATCTCGCGGCGCAGGCAATCGTGCCGCTCGGCAAAAACAGGATTGCGCTCCGCTCGCTGCGCACAGCGGTTCCGGTGCTCGCGATGACGGCTCTGATCCTGCCGACATACTTCGGTCTCGAGCGTGTCAGCCAAATTCGCACCGGCGAAGTCGACGCGGCTGAGTACTTCTACGCAAACGCGCGGCCAGGTTCGGTGATGCTCGGGATCGAGCCGAACTTCCCGGCGAAGCTTGCCGGTAATTACGACCAGTTCCAGCATCCCGGAGCGGGCGACTTGTCAGGCTTTGCCCGACAAGGCAGGACCGTTGACATGAACACTGTGACGCCTGAACAGCTGCAGACGATCCTCGAAGGCATGATCGAAGCCACGCCCGCTGTTGACAAATATGTGGCGCTCAGCAAGAGCCAGACGGCCTACAGCAAGGTGTTCGGAACGTTGCCACCTAACTCGGTGCCAAACCTAGCGGCACGACTTGCAAAAGCGCCGAAGTGGAAGGTCTGGTTGCACAACAACGACGCAGTTATTTACGAGTACGTTCCCTGATTGCAATCGCCACGTTTCGTGCTGCCCGAAACAGCGAACGTGCTGCCGCGCGAATCGCGCGTCCGTTCTTCGGGCCGACGAGCACGAAAACTCCGAGCACGAAACCGTGCTTGCTTCTGAGGAAGAACTTTGAGTCGTGCTTGCGGACAACGGCGAGCCAGCGATTGGCGCGTTCGTCTTCGCCGGCGTAGAACGCAAGCGTTGCCGGCCAAATATAAGCCTCTTCGATGTACTCGGGTTCGAGAACATGGCCGTAGCGCGTGAACATCTCATCGAGACCCTCGACGCGTTTTGCTTCGTTGGAAGTGATCGCGCCCGGGCGTAGCCGCCATTCGACCAGCGGCACATCGATGTAACGGAACAGTGGCGCGGTCGACTTGGTGTTGATACGAAGCCACATGTCGAGGTCCACACAGTTGAAAAGGTCTTCGTCGAAAAGTCCCGCTTCGTCAAAGCACTTCTTCTTGAGGACCAAGACGCTGCCGTTACCTGGCGGACACTGGCCTGCGAGGTTTAGGTTTGCGTCGTAGTCGCCGAGCGGAACTGAGTGAATTCCTCCCCATAGGCGGCCGAGCTTGTCGATGTACTTGTGTGCCGTGAACGTCGCGCCGACGTTTTCGGGTGCCGCTTTCAAAATTGCCAGCGAGGTTTCGAGAAACGTGGGATACCAACGGTCGTCGCCGTCGCAGAACGAGATGTACTCGCCTTTCGATTCACGGATAGCCGTATTGCGCGCAACGGACGAGCCGTTGCCGGAACCCTCGAGCTGCCACACCCGAATCCGCGAGTCCTTTTTCTCGTACGAGTGGGCGATTTCGAGGGTGCGGTCGGTTGAGCCGTCGTCAACGATCAGATATTCGAAGTTGCCTTCGGTTTGTGCAAGAACTGCCTCGATTGTCTGGGCGATGTAGGGCTCGACGTTGTAGGCAGGCGTAATGATTGTGATTAAGGGGGCGCTCACATATTCGATGTTGCCAGGTTGAGCCGGAGGTAACCAGCACCGTGTGCTTGTGTGCTCGTAGCATCCCCGAAATGCGCAGTTATACCGCCCGAATAGTTCTGGTGATGCTCACCCTCATCATTGCGCTGGCGGGTTGTGGCGGCACCGAAGAACGGCACGTGACCATTCCACCACCGATCGGTCCGGGCGGAACGATGAAGCCGGTTTTCACTGACGAATTCAATGAGCGTTCGCTTGATGTCGCTAAGTGGGCGAACTGTTATCCGTACGGAGAGCCGACCTGCACGAACTCCGGGAACAAGGAGTTGGAGCTTTATACGCCCGATGGCATCGCCGTGCGGGACGGGCACCTGCAACTCACTGCCTCGAAGCCGGCCGCCAAGGTGGTCGACGAAAAGGGAACCAAGTTTGCCTACACATCGGGAATGGTCACGACGGGTCCCGATCCCACCGCGCCGGATTCCGCGCCGAAATTCAGGTTTCAGTATGGATACGTCGAGGCGCGCGTGAAGGTACCCGCCGGCAAGGGTTTGTGGCCGGCGGTTTGGTTATTGCCTACTGAAGACCCTTGGCCGCCGGAAATCGACGTTCTTGAAGTGCTTGGTCATGATCCGTCAACGGCGCACGTCGCGTTGCACTGGGAGAAACCAAAGAACAAGAAAGAAGACGACGCAAAGTTGTACACGGCAAGAGGCGTTGATGACCTGTCAGCCGGGTTCCACACCTTCGGTGTCAACTGGCAGGAGGATGCGATCACTTGGTACCGGGACGGAGTCGAGATTGCTCGATACAGCGACGTCGCGCACGTTCCTCATGAACCGATGTATCTGTTGATGAACCTTGCCGTCGGTGGTGGGTTCCCCGGCTCTCCTTCGAAGTCAACGAAATTCCCCGCGACGTTCGAGGTGGACTGGGTCCGAATTTGGCAACAAAGCTGAAGCCTCTAAAGGACGAAGCCCGCTAACCGGGGGTAGGGGTAGGGGTGACGAATTCGCATTCAGCGCGGTCGCGATCCATTGCCGACTACGTACGAACTCGTTTCGAGCTGCAATCGCTGCATGGGGGTTTCGGTCTCGCCATCTGGAACGGAGGCGAAGCCTCGCATGAATCCGGTGGTGGACACGCAGACATTGAGCTCAATACCCCTATGACAGCGAGAACCGAATGTGACATCGGGTCGGTTACCAAGCTCATCACTGCCGAGGCAACGATGAGCTTGGTAGAGACAGGTCAGCTGCGTTTGGACGACACGTTGGGTGAGAAATGTTCTCACCTGTCACTCGAACCTGCTCGTGCCTCCGTGACT
>JBBSGY010000215.1:0-5269 GCA_038253645.1 Acidimicrobiales bacterium | reverse complement strand
TGAGCGCCGTCCGGGCTTGTTACCGTCCACGGGGCCAGCAGCCCCAGCGCCCGGGTGACCAGTTCCAGGTGCATCTCCAGCGACATTTTGGCTCCCTCTCGTTCGCTACGTAACGTGACGAACGTATGAGGAAATACACGTGATCAGCCGGACCTCAGGTAGGCAAACCCACACGATTCAGCGAGGAGCCGACGATCTTCGTCCAGGAGTACTTGACAAGGTAGGCACCGCTTTCACGGTCGCCGAATACCCAATTGTCGTTCCTGAAACGATTGAACCGGCCGAAATACTTGGTGGTTATCCAGTACTTCGACTTCTTCGGATGACTACGTGTCGCCCACTTGTAAGTGAGCTTCCACTGATGCTCGTCGAGCGAGTGAAACTGAACCACCCCGGGAATCTTGGCGGCTCAATACCTTGAGAGGATTGAGCCATGAGCATCAAGAGAGCGACACCCGAGGAGAAGGCCGAGGGCGTGCGGTTGCTTCGGCAACAGTGCAGCGAGTACCCGTCTCAGTGGGCGGCAATGAAGTCGATCGCAGTCAAGCTCGGGCGGACACCCGAGACGCTGCGCACCTGGGTTCGTCAAGGTGAGATTGACGACGGCAAACGTGACGGCATCTCGACCGACGAGCGTGAGCGTGAGCGCATCAAGCGACTCGAGCGGGAGAACAAAGAACTTCGACGAGCCAACGACATCTTGAAGGCAGCGTCGATTTTCTTCGCGACCGAGCTCGACGGTCCAAACAAGAAGTGATCGCGTTTATCGACAGCCACCGAGACAGCGTCTCGTGTGGTCTGAAATGGGGAGTCGAGCCGATCTGCGCAGTGTTGCAGTTCGCTCCCTCGACGTATCGCGAGAACAAGAACCGCAAGCCATCGGCGCGTTCAGTGCGAGACGAGCAGCTGAAACCGCTGATCACCAAGGTGTTCGACGACAACTATCGGGTCTATGGCGCCGGGAAGGTCTGGGAGCAGCTGCTTCGTGATGACGTGACTGTCGCCCGTCGCACGGTCGAGCGTTTGATGAAGACCTCGGCATCGAAGGTGCCCGACGAGGCAAGACGTTCGTCGTTACCACCGAATGCGACCCGCTTGCCGAGCGCCCAAAAGACTTTGTGAAACGCAAGTTCGCTGCCTCTGCGCCAAACCGTTTGTGGGTAGCCGACCTGACCTATGTCAGAACGCTCGCCGGCTGGGTCTACGTGGCATTCGTCATCGACGTCTTCAGCCGTAAGTTCGTTGGCTGGAAGGTCAGCACGTCACTGCACACCGACATTGCACTCGACGCACTGGAAATGGCGTTTCGCGATCGAACCAACTGCAACGGCGTTATCCACCACAGCGACAGAGGAGTGCAATATCTGTCGATTCGCTACAGCGACGCCTTGGCGAAGCGAACGCAACGGCATCGGTCGGGACCAAAGGCGATTCATACGATAACGCTCTGATGGAGAGCCACAACGGCCTGTTCAAATGGGAGCTGATCCACCGCCGTGACGACTGGCGAGACGTCAATCACGTCGAGTGGGAGACGCTCTGCTACGTCGACTGGTTCAACAACCGCAGGCTTCACGGTACCAACGGCATGGTCCCGCCTGTCGAACTCGAAGACGCGTACTACCGTGTAATCAACTCAGCAGGCATGCTGGTTTCCCAATAATCAGAGCCGACAAGAAACCCGGTGGGGTTCATGGTGACACCGTTGCGTTTTACAGCCGCCGTTGATTTCAGCCTGGCGAACCCAGTTACGCAACGTCTCAGCGTTCATTCCGAACTTCGAAGCAATCGACTGGATGGCGTTCCATTCCGAGCTGTATTCGGCCTTGTGGTCAAAGACCATTTCAACTGCCCGCTCGCGCACCTCCGGTGCGTACTTTTTCGCTGACATGACTCAATCCTCTCAAGAGAAAGAGTCTCCAGGAAACCCGGGGTGGTTCATTGCGAACGAATGATCAATCGTGAATGCTCTATTGGAACGCATTTTAGATTGCCATTTGCGGCCGCCGACGCGTGCACGGAGTCGAGAGTTACAACACCTGAGGTTCGATACGCCCCGCCAATCAAGAGCTTGCGCACCGCTGCCTGCGCCTGATCGATCATTTCACGCTTGGCCGCCAGCGTCATGCCGCCATCGATGACCAGTCCAGCCACGAACAACAACGCCACCGGTTGCAATGTTTACTCACCATGTCGTGGAGTCAGCGCATTTCTGGCCGTCCCTGGCGTAAGGGACAATTCCCGCAGCTGTGTCGACAAAACGGCAACAAGGTTCGAAGATGCCGGTCAGATTCTACTGACGAACTCCCGAACTCCATCGATAACGAAAAGCCAACCGTCGAGGTACTTCGCCTCTGCTTCATTCAAGTCTGCAACGAACAAACCGGCGGTCGCTTGAGCACGGAAAAGCTGTTGAATTAAGTAGCCGTTTCGGTAGTCAGTGAACTCTGACGAAAACAACGTCTGCAATAAGCCCGCGACGGTCGAATCGAAATCGGCGAGAGCGACATTTGGAGAATCCCCGCTATATGGAAATTTCTCGACTGACCTGTAGTCGCCACTCCGCTTTCAGGCTTGCTAGGTCTGTAGCGGGTTTCTCTGTCATGTGTCACCAGAATGTGTAGAGCTTGCCGTTCCGAGCAACCTTACCCCCCGGGCTTCCGCGGTGCATCCCCGGCGATGGTCGAGTCCGGTGCCATTTTGCTGCATCGTCCAAATATTGGCTAAGTGTTCGTCCTTTTCCGTGCTTGGCATGGTCGTACCGAATAGATTGCGTACGGTTCGGGAAGGTGCCTCGGTCCCATGGGGCTAACCGTGTAGCCGCGGTGTACGAGACGCCATTGCTTGGCGCTGCTCTTTGGACGCACTCATGCTGATCTGCTGGGCACTGAGCAAACTGCGTCGCAAGGCGGTCAGACGAAACGCGAAATCATTGACCCCTACCGCAGCGGTCTGGCAGGCGAGGCCGGCTGCTGAGCGCAACCGAACATTTTTATGCCCGTTCACCCGCAGGATTTTTTTCGTCACGAGTTTCATGCAATCTCATCCGATGCCCTTTTTCTTGAAGCCAGACAGCGCAGCCCATGCGGGGCAACAAGTAGCACGAGGGCAAAACATCAGGCACAACCCGGTTCACTCAACTCACCTATCGGCCACTGACTTTTCGAAGTCGGACAGATCCAAGTTGCCTTGTCATTTGCTTCCGCCGGATATTCAGCACTGAGCATGTGCTGTCCATGGAGTGGGCAACTCGGCCAACCAATACGAGCGTCATCGACGATCCAGTCTTGCAAATGATCGGCAGTCCGGTAGAGCGCGTCCTCATATTCGTCCCACCCGGGAAGTATTCCGACGCTATTAATCGCAGTCCCGTCGAGCTCGCAAAGAAGCAGATGAGTCGGTCTCGACGACCACCCAGACGGATCGAAATCTGCATTCACCTCAACAATCGATGCAACTACGGTTCGGAACTGGTCCGAAGCACGAAGATCGTGATCGATTGCGTCACGCAATCTGGAGATAAACAAAGTACTCACTTGCTCAAATTCGGCACGACGTGGTGAACGTCTGAGTTCGACGTGGATCTGACGTTGAAACGGCTCTAATTGTAAAAGACACTACGTCGCTCTTTTGTAAACGGGGGCTTAGGTGAACCCGCGCGTATCCCTTGCTCACACCGGCATAATCAAGGTTCGTCAACGATCCGTGGTAGAGGTAGCCCGAACCGGTGGTCTTAGGCTCCGTTGCGTTTAGCTTGAGGCCATTGACGCGAATGTCGACGGAAAACGCAACCCTCAGTCCAATGGCGCTTTGCGCCCAAGAACTCAGCCGGTAACCCCATTGAAGGGAATTCCTTGGCCCAGTCTGAATATAAAAGGTCGACAGGAAAGTTGACGAGCTGCTGCAGGTCGTCTTGCCATCAAGGTCAGCAGAATTCATTGGGTCGCCGTGGACGTAGGTGTAGTCGTTCGCGCATCCGCCCTCGACGGGGTCGGTTTCGATGAACCGACCCAACCCGGGCACATATTGTCGAGCGCCCATCTCGATCGTGTTTAGTGAACCTTCGTGTTCGAGACCGCGCTCGTGTTGGCCTAACCATCCGTAGTCCATGTTGGCGGTTGCGTCATCTGCAACTGTTCCCAGCGATGTTCCGAATGGATCGTAGTTCGTTGTCGTTCCCTGTTTGGTGCCGGTGTTATCGGCACTGGCAACGACGTCACCGTGGACGTTCGCGTATTGCCATGTCGTCACAGCACCTCGAAGATCTTCGGTGGCTCCACCGAGAAGCCCGATCTCTTTATCGAGCAGAGTGTTGGAACCATCGAGTACGGCACTTGGTGAATCACTGCCGTCACCGAAGCTGTAGTGCGTGACCGTTGTGCCGTTTGTCCTGGCCGCGATTCGATCCAGGGCGTCGCGCGTGTACACGACACTGGTCAATCCATCGGTTGTCGACATGTGCCTGTCGGCAATGTCATATGTCATAGTTGCCGATCCCAAACTCGTCGTGTTGCCATGAGCGTCATAGGCGGGATTCGAATACCTGGAGTCGTCGGTCCACGTCAAGCGGTCAGCGCTGTCATAGCAGTAGTAGTTGCCCGAGGAGTTATCGACAACCGATGTTCGATTGGTGTTCGCACCACTGTTCGCAATGCCGCTGTGATTTACGCATCCGCTGTTGTTTCCGAAGTTGTAAGTCAACGTGTGGCCCGGTATGCGTGCGGTAGTCAGACGCCCGGCGGCGTCGTAGGTGAAGTTGTTGCCGGAAGCATACGGATCGGTTCCGTCAATCGACTGATCGACGATTCTTCCCGACTGGCTGTATGTAACGGCATCAGATGTGATCGTCGTTGTGTTCTGCTTGTAAGTCAGCGAGTTGGTTCGATGCGCAATCGTGTCATAGCCAATGTCGACACTTGTTCCATTGCCGCCATTGCCGGTGCCTGTCGGATAGTCGACATGAGTGATCTCGTTGGACGAGTTGAAGGTCGGGGCTGCGACCGTCAGCAGAGTCAATGACGAGGTTCCGGCCTTCTGGGCCGAGATCCGGCCGTTCTGGTCGTAGTCGTTGTGGCGAGCATCACCGGGAGCGACTGTATCGGTGACTCGCCCGGCAAGGTCATAGGCCGTTGTCGTCGTCTGGTTCCAGACATCAGTGTAGGAAACCTGGCGACCGAGCAGGTCGGTGACTGTTTTGATGGTGCCGACTGCATCGGTGATCGACGTCGTCAACGGGTCACCGCCGACCGCGTAGTTATAAGTCACCAAT